>JAFZXP010000024.1 GCA_017616735.1 Bacteroidales bacterium | reverse complement strand
GATTGAACGGACTGTGTCGGTTGGCTGAGCACCCTTGTTTAACCAATCAAGAGCTTTGTCGAAATTCAAATTGATCTCAGCTGGAACTGTTACAGGATTGTAAGTTCCGATTTTTTCAATAAATCTACCATCACGAGGTGCACGACCGTCTGCAATTACAATGTGATAGAAAGGCTGACCCTTTTTACCATGTCTCTGTAATCTGATTTTTGCTGGCATAAAATTACTTTTTTAATTGATTTATAATTAGTTAACTTAAACCTACCCGAGGTTTGCGGGTGCAAAAGTACAAAAATTTTCAACATGAATAACAAATCTCAAAAAATATTTTCTTAACCGTCTGATAATCTTAACTTTAAAAAAATCTTTCCAATGATGAGAATTTTTCCAAAAAACTACTTATCTTTGAGATTCGATTTCTTGGCAAAACGAGCCTTGATTTTCAATCAATTTTAAATAAATTAATCCATGACAGCTAATGGCTGATGGCTAATAGCTAATGGCTAAAGACAAAAAGTATGTTCCTGATATTCGACACCGAAACGACCGGATTGCCTCTACTGAAAAACGCTCCGCTGACCAACTTCGACAACTGGCCGCGGATGGTTCAGATTGCTTGGCAGCTGCACGACGAACTTGGCAATTTTGTTGAGGCTCAGAACCATATTGTGCGTCCTGATGGCTACACTATTCCAATCAATGCCCAGATGGTTCACGGCATCTCTACCGAGTATGCTCTTGAGCATGGCGAGTCGCTCAGCGAGGTGTTGGACAAGTTTTTGGAGGTCGCCGGCAAAGCGAAATATCTTGTTGGCCACAACATTAACTTCGACCTGAGTATTGTTGGTTGTGAATTTTTGCGCGATCGTGGCGACAATCCGCTGCCAAATTGGAAGGTAGTTGACACTTGCACCGAGAAGACCGCCGAATTCTGTCAGTTTCCGGGTGGAGGCCATGGCCGTTACAAGCTGCCTAAGCTGATCGATTTCCATAAGCTGCTTTTTGGCGAAGACTTCAGCTCGGCTCACAATGCAATGGCCGATGTGGAGGCTACAGCGCGTGTCTTTTTGGAATGCGTGCGCCGCGGAGTGCTTGATAATCAGGATATTTCGGAAGGAGAGGAGTTTTTTAAAAAATTCCGTGAGGCTAATCCCGATGTGATGAAGGCGGCGGGGATTGAGATTAAGCCGAATTATGAGGTTCAGGAACAACCTGCGGCCGAGGCGAAGCCTGAGGAGAAACCCGCCGAAACATCAGAAAAACAAGATGAGATCAAGTTTACTCATCTTCACGTGCACTCGCATTTCTCAATACTTGACGGCATGTCGAAGATTCCGGATTTGGTCGACAAATGTCAAAAATTCGGTATGCATGCCATGGCTCTTACCGATCATGGTAATATGTTCGGTATCAAGGAGCTGGCAGATTATTCCGATAAAGTCAACGGTAAGATTAAAGATAAGATAAAGGAACAGGAGGCTATACTGAAGAAAGAAGATGCGACCGATGAGGAGAAAACTGCTGCCAATCAATCGATTGAGAAGCTGAAAGGGCAGTTTTTCAAGCCGATTTTCGGTACAGAGGCGTATTGCGCGCCTGTTAATATCGCCAAACGCGATGGCCGTGCTGATCGTGGCTGGCACCTTATTTTGTTGGCCAAAAACAAAACCGGTTATAAAAATCTTTGCAAGCTTGCGTCAATAGCCTACACCGACGGCTTCTATTACAATCCGCGTATCGACCATTCGCTTTTGGAGAAGTATCACGAAGGAATTATCGCAAGTTCGGCTTGTTTGGGCGGCGAGGTTCCGCAGAAGATCATGAACGGCGACATCAAAGGGGCTGAAGAGACTATCATGTGGTTCAAGTCGCTGTTTGGTGATGACTATTATCTTGAGATTCAACGTCATAAGACTGATAAGCCAGGCGGCGATCAGGAAGTTTACGCCCGTCAGGTGGAGGTCAATAAGGTGATTTTGGAGTTGGCTAAAAAGACCAACACCAAGGTTATCTGCACCAACGACGCCCATTTTGTTGAGGAGGAACACGGCGAAGCTCACGACCGCCTAATCTGCCTTAGCACCGGCAAAGACCTTGACGACCCGACGCGTATGCATTACACCAAGCAGGAGTGGCTCAAGACGCCTGACGAGATGTTTAAAATCTTTTCGGATGTGCCTGAGGCTATTGCCAATACGATGGAAATAGCCGACAAGGTGGAGGCATATTCCATCAACTCCGACCCGATAATGCCTGAGTTTGACATACCCAAGGATTTCGGCACAGTTGAGGAATACAAAAAGAAATTCACCGAAGAAGATTTATATAAGGAGTTCACATGCGACGAGCATGGCAATGAGGTGATGGATCGCGAGGCAGGTGAGAAGAAGATAAAGAAAATGGGTGGCTATGAGAAGCTGTACCGTATCAAACTTGAGGCCGATTATCTCGCGAAATTGACATGGGAAGGCGCCAAAATACGCTATGGCGAGAATTTGACCGACGAGCAAAAGGAACGCATCAACTTTGAGCTGCATACCATGAAGTCAATGGGATTCCCGGGTTACTTCCTCATAGTGGCCGATTATATCCGTGGCGCACGTGAAGAACTGGGCGTCAGCGTGGGTCCGGGCCGTGGTTCGGCGGCAGGTTCGGTGGTGGCTTACTGCTTGAAAATCACAGATGTCGACCCTTTGAAATACGACTTGCTGTTCGAGCGTTTCCTCAACCCTGACCGTATCTCGTTGCCCGATATCGATGTCGACTTCGACGATGACGGTCGTGGAAAAGTTCTTGACTGGATTACACAAAAATATGGCAAAGAAAAGGTGGCGCATATCATCACATACGGCACAATGGCCGCTAAGTCGGCAATTCAAGACGTGAGCCGCGTGCAGAAAATTCCGCTTTCGGATGTTGCAACCATAAAGAGCTATATTCCTGACCGCAGTTTCCCCGACAACATCAAGGACGAGAAGGGAAAATCGCCCAAGGTAAATCTTAAAAACTGTTACAAATACGTTAAAGAGCTGAAGGAACTGCTCGAAGGCGATGATGAGAATGTGTCGTCAATGCTTACCTATGCCGAGGAATTGGAAGACACCAACCGTCAGATAGGCATACACGCCTGCGGTGTCATTATCGGCGCCGACGACCTGACGAAATTCGCTCCGGTTTGCACCATCAAGGATAAGGAAACCGGCGAGGATGTTCTGGTGACTCAGTATGACGGACATGTGGTTGAAAATGTCGGCCTTATCAAGATGGACTTCTTGGGCTTGAAAACCCTTACGCAGATAAAGGATGCCCTGGCCAATATCAAAAAAACGCATGGCATTGATCTCGACATAGACCATATTCCGATTGACGATAAGAAGACTTTCGAGCTGTATAGCTCGGGCAACACCATCGGAACGTTCCAGTTTGAATCGCCAGGTATGCAGAAATATCTGAAAGAGCTGCAACCTACTGTGTTTGAGGATCTTATCGCAATGAACGCACTCTATCGTCCGGGCCCGATGGATTACATCCCGAAGTTTATCGCGCGTAAGCAGGGCAAGGAGCCGATTGAATACGACTTTCCTGAAATGGAGAAATATCTGAAGGACACCTACGGCGTGACGGTGTACCAGGAGCAGGTGATGCTGTTGTCGCGACAGCTTGCCAACTTCACCCGCGGCGAGTCGGACACTCTGCGTAAGGCCATGGGTAAGAAGCAGATAGCCAAGATGATGGAGCTCAAGGACAAGTTCATGAAGCAAGGTCAGGAGCTGGGTCACGACGCTAAGATACTTGAAAAGATTTGGAACGACTGGGAGAAATTTGCTTCGTATGCGTTCAACAAGTCGCACGCAACATGCTATTCGTGGGTGGCATATCAAACGGCATATTTGAAGGCTCATTATCCGGCTGAGTTTATGGCTGCTGTGCTTAACTCAAGTATCCGTGACGCCGAAGAGGTGGTCTTTATGCTCGACGAATGCAAGCGAATGAAGATCAACGTGATGCCGCCTAATGTGAATAAGTCGGAATATAAGTTCACTGTTGACGAGAACGGCAGCATATACTACGGCTTCGGAGGTATCAAAGGAATAGGCGAGGTGGCCGACGTCATCAAGGAAGAACGTGAGGCCAACGGCCGTTACACCAGTTTTGCCGACTTTATGGCAAGGGTGGGAGCGAAAAACCTCAACCGCAAAGTGCTGGAGCAACTGGCCAGAGCCGGTGCTTTCAGCGACTTCAACGAGCTGCACCGCGCGGCTTATTTCTACATCGCTCCGGGCGAGAAGATAAACTTTATAGAGAAGTCGATAAAACAGGTCAACGCCAGCAACGAGCGTAAGAACAACGCCCAGATTGACCTCTTCGGTGAGTTGGAGGCGGCAGGCGGGGAGGACCTCTTCAAGCTTGAGATACCGCAATGCGAGCCTTGGTCCAACATCAAGATGCTGGAGGAAGAGAAAGACGCCATCGGCTTCTATCTCAGCTCGCATCCGCTTGACGCATTTGAATATACCATAAGGTATTTCGTCGACACCAAGCTGGAGAACATCAAAAACGTGATACAAAACAAGAAAGGCACCACGGTGCATATCGCGGGCATAGTGAGTTCGGCTGAAGAGTTGACAAGCAAGAACGGTAATCCGTTCGGAAAATACACCATTGAGGATCAGACGGGTAGCTTCAGTTTCAGCCTTTTCGGCGAGACGTATATGAAATTCAACTACAAGCATCTCTTTGTAATCGGCACGCCTCTTTACATAACAGGAACTGTTCAGGAGCCTTACGGCAACAAACATCTGCCTGATGATAAGAAACGTCCCAACGAGCTGAGAATCAGTGATGTACATCTGCTCGACACCATCTTCCCCGAGTCGCGTCGTGAGGCTCAGATAATGATTGATGTCAACAAACTCGACTCGAAGAACGTCAAGGAGATAGTCGATATCATCAAAACTAACAAAGGCAATCAGCCGTATATGATCAAGCTCGTCGATAAAGAACGCAACTGGAGCTGCTGCATGCATCCCGAGAAGGGCAAAGTCGACGCCGAAGCCGTCTTCAAAAGCCTGAATCAATATGGTGATTTTGTTCAATACGATTTGAAGAAATAAAAATCAAGACTAAAGACTAACGTCTAAAGACTTTTTACTATCTTTGCATCACAAAAATTATTGTTAAACATAAAAATATTTATTATGGCAGTACATATCACAGAACAAAACTTTGAGGCTGAGGTCTTGAAGTCGGAACTTCCGGTAATGGTTGACTTTGGCGCGACATGGTGCGGTCCTTGCCGCATGATTGCTCCTTACATGGATCAGCTTTCAGATGAATATGCCGGTAAGGCAAAAGTGGCAAAAGTAGACGTCGATGAATGCGGCGCTATCGCAGCAAAATACGGCATCAGAAACGTGCCTACAGTGCTCTTCTTCAAGAACGGCGAAGTCGTTGAGAAACACGTCGGCGGCGCTCCGAAGAATGTGTTTGAAGAGAAACTGAAGAAGTTTGTTTAGACTTTAGACCTTTGACTTTAGACCTTAGACTTTAGACTTAAGGTGTCATTGAATCAAGCAAATATTGCGCCTCTTGGAAGTCTTGAGTTTCATGCCCGACAGATAGTGGAGGGCTTCATCACGGGACTGCACAAGAGTCCGTTTCACGGGTTTTCAGTCGAGTTTGCGGAACACCGTCTGTATAACACAGGCGAGCCTATCCGTAATATCGACTGGAAACTTTTTGGGCGGACCGAGAAGTTGTTTGTCAAACGCTACGAGGAGGAGACCAACCTCCGTTGCCAGCTGGTGATTGACGTCAGCTCGAGCATGTATTTCCCGGTAAAACAACATCTTGATTACCATAGCCCTAACAAACTCTGGTTTTCGGTGTATAGCGCAGCTGCACTTGCCGAGTTGATGCGCCGTCAGCGCGATGCCGTTGGGCTGGATTTGTTCGACGACGACATCCGCATCCACACCGATGCAAAACTTTCTCCAGTTCATATCAATATGATTTACAGTGAGATGGAGAAGTTGTTGCAGCCTTACGACAAAACCGATAAGAAACCTACCAAAGCCACCGACTGTCTTCATAAGATAGCCGAGATGACTCACAAACGCTCGCTTGTGATCATTTTCAGCGACATGATCGACAATATGGAGTCGCCAGACGAGCTGTTTGCCGCCCTGGAGCATCTGCGCTACAACAAACATGAAGTTGTGCTGTTCCACGTCTACGACGGGCTGCTGGAGCAGAAGCTGGAGTTTGAAAACCGACCGTACCGTTTCGTCGACCTCGAGTCGGGCGAGGTGGTTAAACTAAATCCCACCGAGGTGCAGCAACGCTACTCCGAAATCATGAAAGCACGCAAAGACGAACTTCTTCGCCATTGTTACCAATACCAGATAGATTACGTCGAAGCCGACATCAATAAGCTATACGACCAGGTGCTGACAGCCTATCTCATCAAACGACAGAAGTTGTTTTAGATTTTCCAAATTATCTGCAGTTTGGCTTCGGTCTTTACATTGCCTTCAATCTTCTCCAGGCCGCTTCCGATTTCATTAATATCGCTGTAGATGGTGCTACCGATTTTGGCGTTGACAGACAGTCGCCCGAAAAGTTTTGCCTTGGCTAACAGATAGATTCTCATTCCTTTATGATTGAGTCCGCCTATGGAAAATGCATTAAGCACATCGTTTTCGTAGGCGTACAGCATTCCGCTCTGGCAGTTGAACAGAGTGTAGCGGAAGGCGAGGCTGAATGGCTTGTCGTCTGGCTTATATTGTATGTCCTGATATATCAGATAAGACCTGTCGAGGTCGTATTCCACGTAGTTTTTCAGCTGAAAAGCGTCGCCGGCAGGGTAGACGATGTGAAACCGCAGCGACCAACTGCGCTCGTGTGTCAATGGACGCATGAAGACGCCATTGTTAGGGCCGTTTTTCTCCTTGTCTTTGTATCGCAGCCTGATGACTAACAATGATTTGCTGTTGATTTGATGAGTAAGCTGCATGCTGTAGCTCTGCGTCCGGCTTGGAGCGTAGGCTTGTGTTTTAATCCAGTCAGACTGTGGAAAGTCGGCCGTGGCCACAAGTTGCCAATAAGGAGCCAGAGTCATGGACGTCGAAAGGTAGAGCCCCTTTTCATTGCGCGTACCGGAACCCGCCGCGAAAGCGTTACTGTAGAAGTTCTGATATCTTTTGTCGTAATATCTGTAAAGCACGGTGAAATTGATATATCCGACGGGCTGAATGGTCGTTCCCGCCATCGCGGCGGGTGCTCCGTTGTCGCTTACGGCCGCTTCGCCATAGAACGCCGCCTTGGGGGTTACATAATAGAAATCAATTCCCTGATTCATCAGGCTGTTGCCTCTGAAATAGAAAGTGTTGTACGGCCTTGGGTCGGGAGCGAGACGACAACTCAGCCGAGTTTGGTGAATGGTGTAACCAATCTGAAACCGGTCGAGCCTGAAGCTGAGGTTGCAACCATATAGCTGTTGCCTTACGGCATGCCGGTCGATGAGCTCGCCGTTGGTGCGATGCAGACCTGTCTGCTGCAGAGCGGTCACGACCAACGGCTCGCCCAAGCTGTCGACAACGCTGACGTTGGCATCTGTGCGTTTGTCGGAATAAAAAACGGTGAAGTCGAGGTGCCGATAGTTGAGAGTGGTGGCTACGCCTCTCAGATAACGCGTTTCGTTGGCCGACTTCGAAGCCCTGATTTTCTTGGCTTTACGCAACAATGAGCCTCCGCTGGCGGCAAATGCCAGCCCCGAGCCCATGGTGACGCCTTGCCCGAAGGCCAGCTGATAGTCGCCCAACGCCAATGTTTTGACAAATTTAATGTCTTTTATCAGAAAATGAAACGATATGAAATCAGTCAAGCTTTGCTCACCCGGGTCTTTTTCCATTAAAAATCCGGCTTCAATTCTGTCGTGATAGCTGAAATTGTAACGCAGAAGCAGTTTCTCAGGGCCACCGAGGTAATAATCGTTGGTGTCTTGATAACCGGCTTTGTCTTCGAGACATCGCTCCAGCTGAAACCAAAACTGGTGCTTGCTGTGTCTGGCCACGTCTTTTGGCTTAATCTTACCTTGCTTCTCAGGCCGATTGAAGCACACCAGAGGCTTCAGTATGCTTAGCGTCATTTCGTCTATGCCATCCACAAAGGTTAGCTCGTCAAACAGCTGGAAGTTGCCGAAGTTTTTGCGATATTCGTTGATGCCGGCAATAATTGACGGGTTTACAATATGCAATTCAATCAGCTGCGACAGCTCTTCATCGTCGTTGATGTTAATTTTGCTATCGCATACCGACCAGTAAATTTCTATCAGTTCGGTGTAATCCACCTCTTCGTCGGTGTCATTCAACATGCGCTCTATCTGGTCGGTGATAAGCTCGTCGGTCACGGTGCTTTGTGCCATCAGGGATGCCGGAAGCATTATTACAACCAACAGCATTATTAATAAAGGTGTCAGCAGTCGTCTCATGGTTTAAGGTTTTTGATATTGAAAATCAAGCTGGTTTGAAACGAAACACCGGTGTACTGGTTCATGCTTGCCGCCACGTCAATCACCACACGACCCATGGTGTAGCCAGCTCCGACGCTGGCCGTGGCAGGATTGGTGTGAACACCGACGCGAACATAGAATTCTTTGGTGGTCAGATATTCCAGGCCGAAGCGGTAGTCGATGCCGCCTTCGCTGCGATACTCCACTTCGGTTGTAGCCAGCACGTCGGCGGTAACCTTGTATGCCAATCCGAACCGGAACACTGTAGGCGTTCGGATAGGATTCAGCACATACGCTCCTAGCGTAAGTTTCTCGGTTATGTCCGACTGCAGCCCAAGTTCGAAGGTGGCATTGCGACGGGTGGAGTAGTCGTCCGAAAATTTAACCGCCAGATAATCAATCTGCATTCCCAGCCGCAGGTGAGGGCCAAAAGCGCGGGCATAGGCTAAACCTAGCTTGTTTTCGTTGTACTGCGAATAGCCGAAGCGGCTGAACGATAGGCCGAATGTGCCGATGTTTAGTGGCAGCACCGTGGCGCAGTTGTAATAACTCAACTCCTTCATCAGGAATCGGTTTTCGTAGGATAAACCCAGGCTGAAATCACGCCAGCAGGCCATGCCGGCCGGGTTGTTCTGGATGCTCCAAAAGTCACACAAGGCGACAGAACAACAGCCCATCGATGAGCCGCGACTGCCAGCGTTTCCTGATAAATCCCAAGAATAAGCGGGAACAACAAATAGGACAAATCCTATGACTAAAAGGCTTCTTTTCATCATTTTAGTTTTTAATCCTTTAAAATTTTCTGCAAAGTTAATGTCAAAAAAAGCGTTTGTCAAGAAAAATTTTTAACTTTGTGCAAAATTTTTTCAATATGGATTATATCTTGTTTATTGCGGCTATAGTGGTGATTATTATCGGCCTTATCGGCGATATTATACCCGGAATTCCAGGCACACCGGTCTCGTATCTGGCGCTTCTGCTGTTGCATTGGACCGACAGGATAAGCTATTCGGCTGAGTTTTTGGTTGTTATGGGCTTGATATGCGCGGTAATTACGGTTTTGGACTATGTGGTTCCGGTGTGGGGCACCAAGAAGTTCGGCGGCACCAAGGCCGGCACCCGTGGCAGTACCATAGGAATGATAGTCGGCATTCTGGTTCTCCCTATGTTAGGAATAGTTTTAGGACCTTTCGGCATACTTGGCATCTTGGGCGGACCTTTCGTGGGAGCTTATATTGGCGAGAAAATGGGCGGCACTCCCGATGACAAAGCCTGGCGGTCGGCATTCGGCTCATTTATCGGATTTTTAACAGGTACCTTGATGAAAGTGGTGTATACTCTTGTGATAGGATTTTATGTGATTCGAGACGTTATTGCCGCTTTAGTTTAGAGTTGACAGTTGAAAGTTGACAGTTATAAATTATTGAAGTTCTTAAGACGAAAAACTATGCAAAAAATAGCAGGCATTGCGTGAGCTGATAAAATAAGCCTGCGGCTTTTTGCATAGTTTGGAGTCAAACTGTAATATGATTAATCTTAAAATTATGAAAAATATCAAATTATTAGCAGTTTTATTGCTGAGCGTTTTGGAACTTGAATCCCTCGCTTGCACTAACTTTTTAATCACCAAAGGCGCCTCGACCGACGGCTCATGCTTCATCAGCTATGCCGCCGACTCTCACATACGTTACGGCGAACTGTATTACACTCCGGCAGCCGACTGGACCGAGGGCAGCATGCGCACCATTTACGACCGCGGCACCAACGCCATCCGCGGCTATGTGCCTCAGCCTCCACACACTTATCAGGTGGTCGGATACATCAACGAGCATCAGGTGGCGCTTGGTGAAACCACTTTCGGCGGACGCTCTGAACTTATCGATCCCAACGGCCTGATTGATTACGGCAGCCTTATGTTTATGGCATTGGAACGCAGCAAAACCGCTCGCGAGGCTATAAAAGTCATGGCCGACCTTGTTGAGGCTTATGGCTACGGCAGCGACGGCGAGTCGTTTTCAATCTCAGATAAAAATGAGGTGTGGTATATGGAAATCATCGGAAAAGGCGAGGAGAAAGGTGCGGTTTGGGTAGCCATCCGCATTCCCGACGGATGTGTTTCGGGCCATGCCAATGCTGCCAGAATACAATCATTTCCGCTAAGAGACGGCAAAAAATCCATAACCGACAAAGACTGGAAAAAGCTTTATAAACCCGAGGTTGAAGTCATTTACAAACACGATATCATAAGCTTTGCCCGAAGCAAAGGCTACTTCGACGGCAAAGACAAGGATTTCGATTTCAGCGCCGCTTATGCGCCGACCGATTTCTCCGACGCCAGAATCTGCGATTTGCGAGTATGGACTATGTTTAACGAGGTATGTGACGGCATGGATCAGTATTGGGATTACGTTACGGGAAAAGACCTCGAGCACGGCCGTATGCCATTGTATGTCAAGCCCAACCGCAAGATTTCACTCAGTGATATGATGTCGTTTATGCGCAACCACTTCCAAGGCACCGAACTCGACAAAACACAGGATGTCGGCGCAGGCCCGTTTGGCTCGCCTTACCGATGCAATCCTTTGTATTGGGAGTATGATGGACAGAAGTACTTCAATGAACGTGCCATCGAGACTGTGCAAACCGGTTTCTCATTTATTGCCCAGTCGCGCAGCTGGCTGCCCGACCAGGTGGGCGGCATCATTTGGTTTGGCGTCGACGACACTGGATCAACAGTTTACACACCATTCTACTGCTCGATAAAGGAGGTGCCGATAGAATACCGGGTGGGTAACGGTGACATCTTGACCTATTCTGACGACGCTGCCTTCTGGGTGTTCAACCGTTTGGCACATTTCAAATACCTGTTTTATAACCGTGTGATTGACGACATTGAGGCTGTGCAGCACGAGCTGGAAGACAAATATCAGGAACAGGTTAAAGGTGTTGACAATCAGGCTGTTATGATGATTAAAAATGGCAAGACCGACGAGGCTGTGGCCATGCTTACCGACTTTGCCGCCAAATCGGGCGCCAACACCGTCAGACGCTGGAAAGAATTGGATAACTACTTGCTGGTCAAATACTTGGACAGCAACGTCAAACAAGAAGAGAACGGCGAGTTCAAACGCAACGGTCATGGCTATCCGGCCAAGCCACAGCAACCTGGTTATCCTGATTCATGGAAAAAACAAGTCATAGAAGAAACTGGCGACCGCTTCAAACGTCAATAATATCATGAAATCGTTAACACCTTTAGCGGAACGTCTGCGTCCGACCTCGTTGGACGGCTATATCGGACAAAAACATCTGATAGGCGAGAATGCCGTGCTGCGCCGCGCTATTGAAAGCGGGCACATTCCGTCTATGATTTTCTGGGGGCCTCCGGGTGTGGGCAAAACCACTTTGGCGTATATCATTTCCAAGCAGGTGAGGCGTCAGTTTTTTGTGCTTAGCGCCGTCAGCAGCGGTGTGAAAGACGTGCGCGAGGTCTACGACCGAGCGCGCATGGCACCCGAACCTCCTATTTTATTTATCGATGAAATCCATAGGTTTTCAAAGGCTCAGCAGGATTCTCTGCTGGGTGCCGTGGAGAAAGGCTTGGTGACGCTCATAGGCGCTACAACTGAAAATCCAAGCTTTGAAGTGATATCGCCTCTGCTGTCGCGCTGCCAGGTGTACATCCTCAAAGAGTTGGAGAAAGACGATTTGAAGAAATTGATAATCAGCGCTATAGAGACTCTGAAGGAGGATTATAAGAAAGACATAGTTGTAGAGGAAGACGAGGCCTTGATGCAGATTAGCGGAGGCGACGCACGCAAGTTGTTGAACGCCATCGACCTGGTGGTGGGCATGCTTGACGACGCTGAGCCTGAAGCCAAGAAACTTGTCGTAAACAATGATGTTACGACAAAATATATTCAAAGTAATCTGTTGAAATACGACCGCCTGGGCGAGATGCACTACGACATCATCTCGGCATTCATCAAGTCGTTGCGAGGCAGCGACCCCAATGCGGCTGTCTATTACCTTGCGCGTATGATTGAAGCTGGCGAAGACCCGCTTTTCATAGCCCGCAGAATGTTGATTTTAGCTTCTGAAGACATCGGAAATGCCAATCCTAACGCACTTTTGTTGGCTAATGCATGTTTCGACGCTGTAAATAAAATCGGCTGGCCTGAAAGCAGGATAATACTTGCGCAGACAGCCACCTATCTGGCATCATCGGCCAAGAGCAACGCGGCTGTGATGGCCATCGACACAGCGCAGGCCTTGGTGCGTAAAACTGGCAATCTGAGTGTGCCTTTGCATTTGCGCAATGCCCCGACCAAGCTGATGAAAGAAATAGGTTATGCCGACGGTTACAAATACGCCCACAGCTATCCGGGCAACTTTGTCGAACAGGAATTCCTGCCTGAGCAAATCTCCGGAACGCGTTTGTATTCACCTCAGGACAACCCCAAAGAAAATGAACTTAGACGTTCGCTAAAAGCCAAATGGAAAGATAAATATGGCTACTGATCAGGCGCATATAGCAAAGATGTTCAACGACATTGCACCAACTTACGACAAGTTGAACCACATTTTGTCGCTCAATGTCGACAAATCGTGGCGCAGAAAAGCGGTACGGCTTGTCAAAAAAGCTCTGTCGGGTGTTGAACGTCCAATAGTCCTTGATGTGGCATGCGGCACAGCCGACTCAACCGTTCAACTGGCTAAAAGCCTTGATCATAAAAGGATTCACGCAATCGATATATCGAAAAAAATGCTTGAAATAGGGCGGGAGAAGGTTGAAAAGCTTAAGTATGAGGAGAGAATGAAGATCTCTTTCACCGAGTCAAGTGCCGAAAATATTGTTTTTCACGATAATGTATTTGATGCGGTGTTTGTGGCTTTCGGGGTTAGGAATTTTTCCGACAGGATGAAGGGTTTGAGCGAGATTTTACGTGTGCTTAAGCCCGGTGGAAGCCTGTTCGTGCTTGAGCTGTCCGAGCCTCAAAACTCTATAGTCAGGTGGTTTTACAATTTATATTTTAGGAATATTCTGCCGCTAATCGGCAAACGTGTTTCGGGGCATTCCGAAGCCTACCGATATTTGCAGCAGACAGTCGAGAAATTCCCGATGCCTGATGAATTTATTGCAATGCTGCAATCGTGCGGATATGTTGATGTCAAACACAAAGCCTTGAGTTGCGGCTTATGTCGTGTTTATCAGGCTAAAAAGTGAAGATATGGGCGATGTTTTGTTTAAATATTGGGTGAAGGCGGCTCGTCCGCAGACGCTTCCTGTTTCGGTGGCGCCGGTGGTGATGGCTGTGGCTTTTTCGTCGGTATATGTAAAAGTCAACTGGCTGCCGGCTGCGATTTGTTTGGTGTTTGCCGTACTGGCCCAGATATTGTCCAATTTGGTCAACGACTACTCGGACGGGGTGAAAGGCATTGATATTGACCGCATTGGGCCTCAAAGAATGGTTGCCTCGGGCGTCATAACTCCGGCCGAGATGCGTCGCGCAATCATAGTGGTCGGTGTGCTGGCATTTGGCATCGGCTGCACCTTGATACATTGGGGCGGCTGGTATCTTTTGCCCATAGGAATAGTAATTTTACTATGCGCTTTGGCTTATTCCATGGGGCCTTATCCGCTGTCGCAGCATGGCTACGGCGATATGGCGGTGGTGCTGTTTTACGGTTTGGTGCCGGTTGCGCTGACATTTTTCATTCAAACCGGAGCCGTCAATTTTAACGTTGTGGTGGCAGGAATAGCTATGGGTTGCATATGCGACAACTTGTTGATAGTTAATAATGTAAGAGATGTCGACAACGATATTCGCAGTGGCAAACGCACCACTGTCGGCATCTTCGGCAAGCATGCCATGACCGTGGTTTACTACAGCAACCCGTTGATTGCCTATGCCTTGGGATTTCTGTTCCTATATAAGATAGTCAGCCCGTTGACGTGGGCCGTTGCAGCGATTCCGTTTTTGGCATATTCAATCATGGTCAGCTCAAAGTTTTCCAAGGCCCATGGCGCTGAATTCAACAAGCTGATTGGGCTTTCGTCGATGGAGGCGGTGGTGTTTGCTGTGACGGTGGTAGCGGTGGTGGTGATTTAAAGATTTAAAAGATTCAAAGATTTAATGATTATGTCGGAAAATCTAATAATAAAAGGCGAATCAAAGCGGGAACTGTACGAGAATCTGTTGCCGCAAATCAAGTCGTTGGTTGAGGGCGAAACTGATGTCATTGCCAATATGGCCAACATTTCGGCTTGCCTGAAAGACACTTTCAACTTCTGGTGGGTGGGCTTTTATCGCGTGGTTGGCGACGAGCTGGTGCTTGGACCATTCCAAGGCCCGCTAGCTTGCACCCGAATCAGAAAGGGCAAGGGTGTGTGCGGCACTGCTTGGCAAGAGGCCAAAACTATAATAGTGCCCGACGTGGATGCATTCCCCGGACATATAGCCTGCAGCAGCCTGTCCAGATCGGAAATAGTGGTGCCGGTGATTAAAAACGGCTCGGTTGTCGCTGTCTTGGATGTCGATAGCGAAAAGCTGGCCACTTTCGATGAGACCGACAAATTCTATCTCGAAAAACTAGTTGATTGTTAACTCGTCGACGAAAATCCAGGCCGGATAGCCATAGCCGGCATGGCCCTCAGGGCAGTCGAAAGGTTCAACCACAATCTCCACATAACGCGTGGTCACAGGCTCGAAGACGATTTCAATAGGGTAGAGGTCTGGCAGATAATCGGGCGGCAGCAGATCGTAGTTTTTACTTGCAATCTCCTTGAAATCAACGCCGTTATCCGAGGCCAGCACCTTCACCGACTTGGCGTTGAAAATCCAGTCTTTCATGTTGACGTTGAGGTTGAACCCCACTTTGTTGATTTCGGTGGGCTGTTTCAAATCGATTGTGGCGTCAAGATTGGCTCCAAACCAGCCAAGCCAGCGTCCGCTGCGGTAGTTGGTGCCGCCGTGCAGGCCGTCGATAAGTACTTGGGCGCCGTTGTAAGCGTATTGTTTGTTGGGCTGAGTCTTCAGAGTGATAGGCTTCATCGATGCCTTATTGAAATCAAAATCGCTGCTGATGTATTTGCTATGAGTGCCATCAGGATAGACGATGTAACATGTCAGATGGCAGTTTTCGGTAATGCGCAGGGGTTTTGTATATTTCACGGGCTGCTGATTGTCAATTGAATACATTATATCTCCGTCAACTAGCTTTGAAATGTTGACTTCGATATAGCCTTCATCGACAATAGGCGTGATGTGCACTTCGATGTCAAAAATATGCGTGGCATAGTTCCAACCGTACAGGTCGTAAAGCTTAGACATGCGGTACTCGCGCAACACCCACTGCTCATAGTCCTTTTGCTCGGGCAGGCACCACTGCATCTCGGCCAAAGCCCCCACGCGAGGCATCATTCGGTAAAGCACCATGTTGAACGTTGATGTGTATTCAGTCCAGATGTTGGCCTGAGGCCCGAGAATATACTGTTGCTCTTCTTCGCTTAGTCCGTCGGGGATAGGCTCGTAGAGATAAACCTTCTTTACAGGGTTGTATCCGCCAATTGAAATAGGCTCACTGTCGGTGTCAAGTGATTGATAATAATCGAAATACAACACGTCGTTAGGTGTCATGACAACATTGTGATGCATCTTGGCCGCATTGTATCCGCCACCGCTTCCGCGCCAGCTCATCACTGTGGCGTTAGGCGCCAACTCGCCTTCAAGCATCTCGTCCCAGCCAATGATATGGCGGCCGTGGCTTTCCAGAAAACGTTCCATGCGAGCCATGACATAGCTTTGCAGATAGTCTTCGGCTGAATGGTTTTTGTCGCCTTTTATGCCTAATTCCTTGATTTTTGCCTGGCATTTTGGGCATTCCTTCCAACGGTCGCGAGGCACCTCGTCGCCTCCAATGTGGATATATTCGCTAGGGAACACCTCCATTACCTCGGTAAGCACATCTTCCAAAAACTGCATCGCCTGTTCGTTGCCGGCGCAAATCACGTCTTCAGAGACCCCCCAGCGCTTCCACACTTCGTAAGGTCCTCCGGTACATCCGAGCTCGGGATATGCCGCCAGCGCCGCCAACATGTGCCCTGGAAGGTCAATTTCCGGAATGATGGTGATATGACGGTCGGCTGCATATTTTACTAGGTCTTTCAGCTCTTGCTGGGTGTAATAGCCGCCGTGGCGAATGGTGTCGTAGGCCATGGTTTTCCCAATCAGGGTGCCGCTACGCCAAGCTCCGATTTCAGTTAGTTTCGGATATTTCTTCACTTCAAAGCGCCAGCCTTGGTCGTCGGTAATGTGCAGATGGAATTTGTTCAGGTTGTGCAGGGCCATGGCGTCAATGTAAATCTTGAGCGAGTCGAGTGTGAAGAAGTGACGGCTCACATCGAGGTGCATTCCGCGATAGGCGAAGCGCGGCCAGTCGGTGATTGTGCCCGACGGGAACTCAATTTTTGCAGTTCCGCAACCTACCGGAAGGCTTTTTCTAATGGTTTGCGCACCATAGAAAACACCCGAAGTATTACTTGAAGTAATATTTATATTGTTTTGATTGACAATAATTTGATAAGCTTCTTTGTTGTAGTTTTCCAAGGCTTCAAGCTTCAGGTTGATTGCTCCGGCCGCCGGCTCATCAACCGCAATCACCTCAGGTCTGAAACCCATGATGTCTTCGATATAGCCGGCCAACAAATCAGCCTCATTGCGCAGTTCGCTCTGGCATTGAGGGTAGGTTATTTTTGTGTTTTTGTCCAAAACAAATGGAGCGCCACCATCGATGCTGATTTCTTTGGGCATCGGTATAACTTGATAATCGGCTGTTTCAATGCGATCACTGCAGGAAGCGAAGGCTAATGCGAACAAGGCTACGATGATAAAAGTGTATTTTTTCATATGATAAAATTTAGTATCGTCATTTCGACCGACCGGAGGGAGCGGAGAAAACTCCGACAAAAATAAAAAAACTTCTAACTTCTAGTTATTAATTTCTAACTTTTTTGTATTTTTACACCCTAATTTTTTGCTGATGAAGGTCCTGCATACAGCCGATTGGCATATTGGCCAGATTTTTCATAATTACAACCGGGAGGAGGAGCACAAGTTTTTCTTCGACCAGTTGAAATCAATTGTCGCTAAGGAAAAACCTGATGTTCTGGTGGTTTCGGGCGACGTGTTTCACACTGCCGTGCCGACAATTCTATCACAAAAGCTTTACTATAATTTCATAGTCGATTTGTCGCGATTGGATGATGATTTACAAATAGTTATCACTAGCGGCAATCATGATTCGCCATCCAGGCTCGAGGCTCCGCGCCCGCTTTGGGAGGCATTCAACGTGACTGTTGTCGGAATGCTTGACTATCGCACAGATGGCGACGGCAATGGCTTAATGTTTGACGCGTCAAAGATTGAGATTCCGGTTACTCGCAATGGCAAAACCATAGGCTGGGTTCTTGCTGTGCCTTACATGAATGCGGGCAATTATCCTCAAATTGAAGGTGATGCCAGTGTTTCTGAGCGAATAGCGGCGTTTTACAAATCGTTGCTTGCCCATCTTAAGAGCCGTCCCGATTACGACCCTGGTCACAGTGTGGTCGCCACCGGTCATCTGGCTGTTCGCAGCGCCGACATCGCAGGCCATAACCCCGATATCATCGGAAAGCTTGAAACCCTTGATGTTGAAGATTTTGCCGACATGAAAGGCATCGATTACTGGGCATTCGGGCATATTCACTATCCGCAAGCTATCCGTGGCATGGAAAACATGCGCTACGCAGGCTCGCCCATACCCATCTCGTTCAACGAAAACTATCAGCATTCAGTGGTGGCGGTTGATATAGCAGACGGCAAAGCCCAGTCTAGGGTGATTCCGCTGAAAATCCTCATACCAATTGTTGATTTTCCTTCAAAACCAAGTGGTTACGACGACGCGTTGCCATACGAGACGGTGCTGATGAAGCTGATGGAGATACTCGATGAGAAGGCGTACGTCAGGCTGCATGTTCAAGCCGACAAGCCTCTTACTCAACCCGAGACACTTGCCATGATGAAGGCTTTCGACGGCGCCAAAGCCATGTTCTGCGGGATACAGTCGTATTTTCCCGAGAAAAAAGCCGGCGGCGATTTGCAGGCTGTCAATACTTTGCAAGAGCTGAAGGCTATGAGCCCTTACGAGCTTGGTTGCTCGGTATATCAGAAGAAATACGGCGAGGAAATGCCCGACGAGCTTAAAGAATTGTTCAAAAACGTGTGCGAGGAGGCCAAAAACCGACCATGAAAATAGAAAAAATCATCATTGAGAACGTAAATTCCATCGAAAAGGCCGAAATTAGCTTCTCTGAGGGGCGATTGGCCTCTGAGCCGTTATTCCTTATCACAGGCGAGACGGGCAGCGGGAAATCGACTATTTTTGACGCAATTACCTTGGCCTTGTACGATAAATCGCCTCGATACGAGAACACCGAGAACAAAGAGAAGACCGAAAACGGGCTGACCACCATGAAAAGCACCACCAATCTGCTGCGCAAAGGCACCACTGACGGCAAAGCTGAGGTGTGGTTCGCTGTGGGTGGCCGGCAATACATCGCCACATGGCAGATGCATAAAACCCGCAATTGCCGTTACGACACCAACAACCGCCGCAAGCTGGAGGTGGTGCAAAGTGGCGAGAGAATAGTGCTCGAATCGAAGATTGATGAGGTAAACAAGCAGGTGGCCGAGCTTGTCGGATTATCTTACGACCAGTTTGTGCGCTCGGTGATGCTGGCCCAAGGTCAGTTCAATACATTCCTAACCTCCGACAAAGCCAATCAGACAGCAATACTGGAGATGCTGACCGGCACTGAGATATATTCGAAAATAGCCGAGATAGTCGGTAAAAGAAAAAACGAGTCTAAGGCCGATTGCGAAAATGCGGCAAAATTATATCAGTCGCTTCAAACTGATGTCGATTCTGAAGAAAAGATAGCCGAACTGAAGAAAGATGTGGCCGATAACGAGCAAATGCTTGCTGAGACTGAAAAAAACATCAAAGACACGGAAACCGCAATAAGCAATTTCGACAAACTGGACAGTTTGGATAGGGATATCGGCCATTATCGGTCGGAACTTGCTAATTATCAGGCTTCTTACGAGAAAATCCTCGAGGAGAAAGCGCCGCTGACTGCCAAGCGCGACAAGCTCAAACAGCAGATCGATGAAAGAGCCGGCATGCAGTCGCTCAAGGATAAGATGCAGCTGATGCTTAGTTTGCATAACACTGAAGGCATTGTGGGTTCAGAGATGTATGTGTCGGAAGTGACCCCCGAGCTCGATGAGCTTACTATGCTTTCAGAATTATTGACGAAGGCTGAAAAGTCTAATAATGACGCCATTGCCGCTTACGACGATTGCAACGACAGACTTGAGAAAGCTGATTTGGGCGGGCTGCAGAAACGTAAGGACGAGTTGCTGAACGAACGGCAGAAGCAGCAAGACAGAAAGACCAGATGCAAGCGCGTGATAAACATTCTTATAGAGTATGATGATAAAAAGAAAGTTATTGATGCTAAGAATGTTGAAGTAAATGACTTAAAGAATCACTTGAATGATTGCACTAAGGCGTTTGCTGAGGCTGAGAAGGCTTTCAAAGCCAAAGACGAGGAGTTTCTGGTGCAGAAAAACATGGTCGACGAGCATATGAAATCGCTGCGGTTGAAGCTGCGTGACGGCGTTCCGTGTCCGCTTTGCGGCAGCACCACGCATCAGTATCACGACGAGGTGTTGGTGAGTTCGCTGTTCACTTCAATCGAGAAGTCGTACAACGACGCCCGTAAGGATTACGACGACAAGAAAGACGAGAAAAACAAGACCGAACAGCGGATTAAGCTGCTACAAGATAGCATCACAAGCGAGAATACATTGCTGAAAGGTCTTGTCAAAAGGCTTGAGACCGAATGCAACGGCGAGCCGGTGTATGAGATGGAACGTTTGGAAAAAGGCCTGACTGCCTGCGAGAATGCCATAGTGGCGAAGAATGCCGATATAGACACTGTCAACAGTCGGATCAAGGCGGCGCAGGATATACAGGAAGAGCTGAAGAAGCTTCAGAAAGCCAAGACAGAGACTGAGAACAGCTATAACAACCTGCTGCGTAAGCTCGCTTTCCAATGGAAACGGCTCAACGACGAATACGACCGTGTGAATGAAGAAATCAGGAAAATTGACAATATATCAGCCAGTGTCAAGAAAATCGCAGGCTACGAGCGCCTGGCCGAGTTCGCAGGCAAAGTGCCAACCAACGATAAAATAGCAAAAGATGAGATAATTGTCGGGTTGACTCGCGTTTTGACCAATCTCATTGAGAAGAGCAAGGAAAGGACCGCTCTGGCTGAAATCACTGCCGGAAGCAACCGTCTTGAGGCTCAGCGGATGCTGGCCGATTTGAAAGACAAAAAGAAAGAAATAACAGACCGAATAGCCGACATGAAAGGCAAATTGGCCAGCAATGCCCAAAATGCCGCCAAGGCGACCAAGGTTCTGGAAGATATGCAGGCAAAGGAGAAAACATTCAATCTGTGGTCTCATCTGGCCGAAGCCATAGGCACCACTTCGTCAAACAACTTCCGCGATGTGGCTCAGGCCTACACCATGCGGATTCTGCTCGACCAAGCCAACTATTTCCTGCGCAAGCTGAGTGGACGCTATGAGTTGACCTGTTACACCGATTCGTTGGCTATCATGGTGATGGACAAGGAGATGGGAGGCGAATTGCGTACAGCCACCTCACTTTCGGGCGGCGAAACCTTCCTCGTTTCGCTGGCATTGGCCTTAGGTTTGGCTTCGCTCAACGATGAGAATCTCAATATCGACATGCTCTTTATTGACGAGGGCTTCGGCACTCTTGACGGTGAAAGCCTGGAGATGGCCGTCAACGCCCTGGGCAATATGCAGAAATTCGGCCGCAAAGTCGGTATCATATCGCACGTCGAGAGCTTGAAAGAGCGCATTCCGGCTCAGATACAGGTTGTAAAGCACGGCAAAGCGGCAAGTACTATTGAAATAAAATAAAAAATTACGATATGCGAAAAATCTTAACAACACTAGTAGTGGTTTTACTATCCTTAAACGCTTTCGCACAGTTGGCTGTCAAAGACGGCTCGTTTAAGGAAATACAGGGCTTTGTCAACAACAATCCCGATCCCGATTATCAGACCGACGACAACGACAAACCATTCGCTGTAGTAGTGATTCACACGGTAAACATCACTGATCGGCAGAGTAAAGAGTTGCGTTTTGAAAGCAATCTGGCCACTTTTATCATGCTCGATTACCAAAATGACGACATCTGGATGTATATAACAGCCCGTTCGGCCGATTATGTGAAGATTTCGCATCCCGACCTAAGCAGCTTGGAGTACAATTTCCCCGAGGATTTAAAAGCTCGGAAAGGCTATGAGATGACGCTGGTCAACAGCATGGCCATGGCAGCAGGCTCGGGCAGTCTTACAGTGACTACAAAGCCTGAAGTCAACGCCTCGGTGAGTCTGAACGGCTTTACGACGGCGCAGTCCACGCCTTACAACAACGGAATGATAGCAGCTGGCCGATATGAGGTGACCTTGGCCAAAGACGGCTACATGCCCGTGAAACGCACCGTCGAGGTAAAGGCGGGCGAGAACACCGCCGTTGAGGTGGAAATCTCGGTGATCTACGGCAAGATACAGGTAACGACTGAGCCTGTTGGAGCCACAGTTTCGCTTGACGATGAGGTAATCGGCGCCACTCCGTTGGCCGCGACCGATGTTCCAATCGGCACTCATATTCTGAAAATTGAGAAACCTGGCTATGCTTATATTACAAAGGACTTTACGCTTACTGAAAACGACGTTTTAAGCTTCAGCGAGAAGCTGTCCGACAAGCGTAGGGTGACAATTGCCACCGATAAAGACGGCGATAGGATATCAATTGACGGCAAATATATGGGCTTGAGTCCTTTAAAGACCGAGCTGACCTACGGCGAGCATCAGGTCGTAGCCGAGAGACATGAGGGTTATGACAGAATAGGGTATAAGACCATCGTTGTCAAGCAGGAAGACGACCCGCTGATCAGTCTGGATTTTTACGACAGAATTTATTTCAAGGTGAAAGGTGCTGAGTTTGAGATGATTGGCGTTGACGGAGGCACCTTCTGGATGGGTTGCACCTATGAACAGACCGACTGCGAAAATGATGAAGTTCCGATGCATGAAGTGACATTAAGCGATTACTACATCGGGAAATGCGAAGTTACACAGGCTTTGTGGACCGCCATAATGGGCAATAATCCGTCAACAATCATAGGTGATGATTTACCCTTTGACAAGGTTAACTGGGACGATTGCCACGAATTTATCGCAAAACTGAATCAGATAACAGGTATGCGTTTCTGTTTGCCAACCGAAGCCCAGTGGGAGTTCGCTGCCAGAGGCGGCAACAAAAGCCATGGCTACGTGTACAGTGGCGGTAACAATCCCGACGATGTGATGTGGTACCGTAGAAACAGCGGCAATCATTATTTGTCATATTATCAAAAATCAATGGGAGACCGAAGCGGCTATAATGAACCTGCAAACAACAACAATCGGATGCATCCGGTTGGCACTAAGGCGCCAAATGAGTTGGGAATATATGATATGTGCGGCAATGTTTCAGAGCTGTGTCAGGATTGGTATGGTCCATATAGCAGTGAAAGTCAGACAGACCCTACCGGGCCTTCTGAAGGGGAATGGCATATATATCGTGGCGGGACATATGAAAGCAACGCGTTTTTGAATCATCTGACCAGAAGAAGGAGTGGGGGCGGTTATGGTTTCCGTCTCGCACTCACCAAATAATGTCAACATATAACTTTTGCTTTATGAAAAAGACGTTTCTTATAATAATATCATTGCTTTTAACCACGGCCGCCATGGCCCAGCTGGAGGTTAAAAACGGCTCGTTCAAAGAAGTTACGGGCTTCGTCAATATCAATTCCGACCCTTATTATCAATATGACGAAAACGACCAGATGTTTGCCGTAGTAAAAGTCAGGACCGAGAATATCAGCGACAAACAGCGCCGTGAATTGCGTTTTGAGGGCAATCCTGGCACTTTCATCATGTTGGAATACAGAGTGGGAGAGGTGTGGGTGTATCAAACATCGGTTTATGCAGAATATCTTAAGATTTCACATCCGCAGTTCAGCACCGTGAAATTCTCCTATCCAGAGGAATTGCAGCCTAAAAAAGGATATGAACTGACCTTGGTGAATAAGACCGACGCTTTTGTCGGCACCGGATTGCTTACTGTAACAACAACGCCAGAAGACGGTGCGGCTGTCAGCCTTAATGGGCAGCTGATGGAGCAGCTTACTCCTTATTACAACGACATGATTCCGGCAGGAAAATATGAGATTACCGTTTCAAAAGCAGGCTATAAGCCGGCAACTCGCAATATCGAGATAGAGCCTGATAAAAACACAGAGCTGACAATCGATATGGAATATCTCTATGGTAAGATGACTGTCGTTTCGGAGCCAGACAGCGCCAATGTTTTGATTGACGGCAAGAAGTGTGGGATGACGCCAGCCACCTTGGATAGCATTGTGGTGGGATTCCACGAACTGACGATAGACAAACCTGCTTATGCGCAGGTTAAGACATCCTTTGTCCTAGATGAAAACACCATGTTAAGCTATAACGAAAAGCTTGTACCTGCTCTTTTTGTAATCATAATAACAGGCGAGAAAGGCGACAAACTTTACGTGGATGGAGAGTATATAGGCGATAGTCCTTTGTATTACAAATTCACTTATGGCGAGCATGAGATCAAGTCGGTGAGAGGTGAGAACGAGGAGCAGACAGGAATAAAAAAAGTGAATATCACATCGGAGACTAATATGGTGATGAGGCTGACTTTCTTCGACAAAATGATTTTCAATATGAATGGCGTGACGTTTGAAATGCTTGCCGTGGAAGGCGGCACATATAAACGCGGTTGTCTTACAGGAGATTGTCCTGAAGATAAGAACTCGTTGGTGCAAGATGTTACAGTCGGCAACTATTATATGGGCAAGTTTGAGGTGACGCAGGATTTGTGGAAGGCTGTGATGGGATTCAATCCTTCGACCTGGGTTGGCGACGACCTGCCTGTTGACAGCGTGTCGTGGAACGCTTGTTATGATTTCACAATGAGACTCAGCAAGTTAACAGGTCAGAAATTCCGTCTGCCTACCGAGGATGAGTGGGAATTTGCCGCAAGAGGAGGCAACAAAAGCAACGGCTTCAAACACAGCGGCAGTGACAACCCGGACGAGGTGATGTGGTACTTCCGCAACAGCGGCGATAAATATCTGAAGTGGAAAAAAGAAGACCAATTGATTAAAAAGCTAAAGAAAGCCGGTTGCAAGACGCATCCTGTCGGGCAAAAAGCACCCAACGAACTGGGTTTCTACGATATGAGCGGCAATGTGAGCGAGTTTTGCTTGGATAATGCTAAAAATGTGTCAAGATATGGCGA
This sequence comes from Bacteroidales bacterium, assembly GCA_017616735.1. Taxonomy (GTDB): domain Bacteria; phylum Bacteroidota; class Bacteroidia; order Bacteroidales; family F082; genus Limimorpha. Next base: position 291 of record JAFZXP010000024.1, on the reverse strand, counting down.
AACCTGGCCTGTGAACCGTGGCGGTAACTGTTTCAGTTCAGCAGCATCCAGCACTGTATTGCGACGTCAAAGTCGTTTTATGTTCAGGAAATTTCCTCAAGTAGGTTTCCGTCTGCTTCTGGAACCGGAGAAATAAAAAAAGCTGACATCCTGAAGTGACCCCGAAAAGTTGGACGTTAAATTAAACGTTAACTTTTACAACAACTAAGGTAATGGGCTCGGTATTGGACCGGGCTCATTCCTTTTAACCTGAGTTTGAGCCTTTTATTGTTATACCATTGCATATATTTT
>JAFZXP010000023.1 GCA_017616735.1 Bacteroidales bacterium | reverse complement strand
GCTGCCAAACACCACGTCAGCACCCCATTCACCTGGAGGTGTGATAAGAGCCAAACTCATCAAGTCGGCTGCGACACCAACCTGCATACCTTTTTCTTTCCAAGCTTTCACTGATTCGCGGTAGTCGATGACTTCACCAAACTGGTTAGGATTCTGGACGATGACGCCGAAGTATTCCTCACCTGCGCTGAAGTTCTTGATATCGTCAACAACGACTTCGATTCCGAGGAAGTGAGCTCTTGTCTTGATAACCTCGATTGTCTGCGGGAACATGTCGTTAGCCACGAAAATCTTGTTGACATTGGCCTTCACCTGAGCACGTGTACGTTCGTGATAGAACATAAGCATTGTCTCAGCGGCTGCTGTAGCCTCGTCGAGCAATGAAGCGTTGGCCAAAGGCATGGCTGTCATGTCGCTGATAACAGTCTGGAAGTTGAGCAAAGCCTCGAGACGGCCTTGTGAAACTTCAGCCTGATAAGGAGTATATGAGGTGTACCAACCCGGGTTCTCAAGAATGTTACGTGTGATAACACCAGGGGTAATCACGTTGTAGTAACCCATTCCGATGTAGCTGCGGAACTGTTTGTTCTTTGCGCCGAGAGCCTTGAGATGGCTGATGCATTCGTATTCGTTCATTCCGCGACCGATATTGAGGTCGTTTTTCAGACGGATGTCGGGAGAGATAATCTCATCGACGAGCTGTTCGGTCGATTTCACGCCAATGACTTTGAGCATTTTTTCAACATCTGCTTCTGTCGGGCCATTGTGACGTTTGATGAAGTTATTGTTAATCATACAGTTATATTTTGATTTGTTATTGATTTCAAAAACGTGCAAATTTAACTTTTTTTCTTCATACTTCTTAAAGAATTTTATAATTTTGCATCATAAATTTTGACAGTTATGAAAAAGACATTGTTTCTAATGATTGCATTGGCTTTTATAGTCACCGGTTGCAATAAAGACAAATCAAAGGACTTGAAATACAACGACAACGATCCTATCGAGATTGCATTGAAAGATTACCACAGAGTTGACCTGAGTTCGGATTATGATGTAACATACACATCGTCAAACCCGCTGGTTTTGATGCCTAACAACGGCTATATCTACGGCAAGAACGTGGGCACAGCCCAATTGACCATGGACAACGGTTACCAAAACAAGACTGTCGAAGTGAAAGTGTCGCTGTTTGTCCAGCCGACTTACGAATTCGGTTGCCCGTCAAGTCGCATCAGAGAGCTTTACGGCGCCCCATACGAGAGCGGCTATAATGCCAATAACGACTTGGTTTACAGATACACTATGAATACCGAAGACGGTTATTATTCATACGCTTGCGGCGAGATGGACTTCTTCTTCCAAGACGGAGCCTATGTCGAATCGAACATCTACGTCAGAGATGGTCTTGATTATATGCTCGAACGTTATTTAAACGAAAACTTCGATGCAATCGACACCTTGTGGATGCATCTTTCTGAAACCGACTCGATTTTGACCGAATTTTATCGCGACAAAGTTGACGAAACAGTTATCTTAGGCAAGTATTTCACAGGCAACGATTGGAATGAGACCCTGCTGTTCTATTACCAGGTATCAGAAGACAGCAAAGGTATCAACCCTCACAAAGCCTTCAACCCATACAGATAAATCTATTTAGAATTTACTGGCCAACTCCTTGAATTTCGAGCCTCGTTGCTCGAAATTCTTGTATTGGTCGTAGCTTGCAGCAGCCGGAGAAAGCAATACCACATCGCCTTTTTCGGCTTTCTGTTTTATTATCGCGAATGCTTCCTCAAGATTGTCAAATCGCTCAGCTTCGCCTTTATAACCTGCAGTTTGGAGCATGTCATACATTCTGCAGCCGGCTTTGCCAGTGTAAAGTATGTGTTTCAACGGATTTGCAATCAGATAATTAATAAGAGGAGTATAGTCAATCTCGCGGTCAAATCCTCCCAAAAGCAGAAACTTGACATTTTTAACAGTCTGCACGGCGGCTATGGTTGCCTGAGGGATAGTAGAAATACTATCATTATAGAATGTCACATCGTGGAAAGTGCCAACCAGCTCCTGACGGTGCTCAAGCGGCTTGAAGGTGTACAAATATGGAATAACCTCATCAACCGGTATGCCGTAGGCCTGAATCGCACAGAGCGCCGCTTTGACATTCAAGCGGTTATGATCGCCCTTCAGCGGCAGCTTGTCCCAATCGACATTAAAGTCGTAATACTGATAATTGAGCGAATGCAGCATCAGCTGTGATGCCTGATAACTGAACTCGCCATTGGTGACGGCCCAGTCGTGCTCATCCATCTTCCTGATTATATTGAACTTGGCGTCACGATACGATTCAAATGTGCCGAAATGGTCGAGATGCTCCTCGAAGACGTTGAGCAGTATGCCGATATGAGGGCTGCGATGGATAAACTGCAACTGGTGAGCCGAAAGCTCGAACACTATTATCGATCGGTTGTTGATTTTATCGATGATATCGAAAATAGGGATGCCGATATTGCCGGCCAAGAACGCGTCTCTCCCCGACTCTTTCAGCAAATGATAAATCAGCGTTGATGTGGTGCTTTTGCCCTTTGTGCCTGTGACGCCGATAATCTGCTTATGAAAATCTTCCAGAAACAAATCGGTTTGGGAAGTGATTTTTGAAAGATCGACATCTTTGTCTTTCAACGAGATGCCTGGGGTTTTCAGCACTATGTCGTAATAATTGATTGCTTTCCAGTAATCCTCGCCCGAATAGGTGGCTATCGGGTTAAGATTGTTGACATTCAAGTCATTGAAAGCTTCGGCGTTTCGGTCGGCCACACCGACAGTGGCATGAGGAAGAAATTTCTGTATGAAAGCCAGCGACGATTTGCCTTCGCGGCCGAATCCGAGTATGAGGATGCGTTTTCCTCTTAAACGTTTGAAAATAGTGTTGATTCTAATCATTCAGAGCCTCCTTCAATATGTTTTTAAACTTAGGCGGGAGATTGTTGCCTTGGTCAAACTGCGAGATGTAGTCGCCGACGGTCATATCGCCTGTTGGAGTGACGCCGTCGAGTATGGTGCTGTTTAAGGCTTTATCGTGTTGCAATATATGATTGACACAGGCTCTCACCTCGCCCACCGTGCCGACGCACTCAAAAGGCTTCACCTCAACCGATCCGTCAAGCTGGTCGAGAATCGGACGCAGGCCGACATCCGAGAGCAAATCTTTGCCGAATATCCCGGTCAGTTCATCGCGACTGATAAATGGCGAAAGCGCCAGCCAGGTAAACAGACACTTGGGGCAACGGCCGCACCACGAGTCGGTTTTGGAGCCGGCATTGCAACTCTTAAAGACTTTATGATAAGCTTTGGCACGGCTAAAAAGCATGGCAATCTGCAGTTCGTTGAGTGGACGCAAAAAGCTAAAATACTGAATATCAGCATCAATATACTTAGCGACATAGCTTCGGAAGTCGTTTTCGAACTGCACCGACTTGCTGTATTGATGATTAATCTCAGTATCAGGTACTGTAGGCTCGTTGGCCGACGACTCGTTTGACAAGGCTATGTATTTGCTTTGCGTGGCGAAACCTATCAGTATGGTGTAAAACGCCAGCATGGCCGAGAACGGAGTATGTCCGTTAAGATATCCTTCGGCGTTCATGCGAAGCATGGTCGGATCGAGTGTGCGATGCACAATGGCGGTGTGCTGCTCGTCAAGACCGGCGGCGGCTACGCACTGCGTGGTGGCGCCGCGTGGATTGATAATCATCGGGATGATGGGCAGACGCGACTTCAGTATTTCCAACGTGACGACGGAATCCTTGCCGCCGCCGACGGGAATGATAGTCTGCTCTTGTAAAAAGCCGTTGTGTGCCGGAGATTTTTTCACCTGTGATGAAAGCTCTCGCTGTGCTCGGGTCTCCACTTCGCTCCGCTCCGGTCGAAATGACGGTGTGGGTATAATGGTCATGAAATCGTCGAGACTCGTTGTGATGCCATTAACATAGAAAAACTCCCCTAACCCATTGAAATACAACTTCTTCCACCAGCGAATCTGGTCATCATCCAAAGCGAACGGCTCGACGACCACCTTTTGTGGGCACGCAATCTTCCAATAGCTAATCAGCTCAATCATTCCAATATGAAAAATCAAATTGTCGAGAAGTGGCTTGGGAATCGCATCCCAATGATAGAACTGACGGGCCGGAATGCGGAAACAAGGGTGAAATTCTATTTGCTTGAGATTTCTCCGCTCCGCTTCGCTTCGGTCGAAATGACGTGGGGTGAGAGCAAAGTCAAATTCAGCGAAAAACTCTCCTTTTTCCACTGAATAATGGAAACCTTTATAACAGAAACGCTCGAATGTTTCTCTCAATTCATCATATTTCGCTTGATTTGACATATGCTATTTCATTTTTAATTCATCCAAATTATTTTACCGCCTCATAAAACGCTTCGTGAATCTTTGTGCGAATGTCGTTTTGTGACAATTTATTGTTGGAAGCGTCAGGATACACACGATTTGACAGGAATATCACTATCAGATTGTTCTCCGGGTCGGCCCATGCGAAAGTGCCTGTAAATCCAGTATGTCCGAAGCTCCGCATCGAAGACTGTTTGGCTGGTGTGTAGTATGGTACGCTCGGGTCAACCTCAGGCTTGTCGAAGCCTATGCCGCGACGGTTCATATTGTCGGCAAATGGTGCCGATGTAAACTTCCTGATTGTATATTCCGAGAGGAACTGACGGTTGTTGGCGTATCCGTTGTCAAGCAGCAGCTGCATCATGACGGCCAGATCGCGGGCGGCGGCAAAAAGGCCGGCATGCCCCGAAACGCCACCCATCAATGCCGCCGCCTGATCGTGAACGTCGCCACGCAACAGCTGCATTCTGAAAACCGTGTCGTTCTCGGTGGGTGCAATCTTCTCCACATCGATGTGTTTCAATGGTTTATAAAAGATGTGATTCAGATTAAGCGGCTTGTAGAAGTTCTCCTCGAGATATTTTTCAAACGGCATGTTTGTTATCATCTCCACAATCTTAGGCATATAATAAAAGCCCATATCGCTGTATTTGTACTTCTTTTCAGCCATTGGGGAATCTTTTATCGTCTCGAAAAGCTCAAAGCGGAAATCATCCGATATGTACATGCCTTTAGCCACGCGCACAGTATGCTCCTCGTCTATCTCATTGCGGTACAATCCTGCATCAGGCTTGCCATTCACTATAGTGTTTTTATATAAAGGTATCCATGATGTGAGGCCAGCCTGATGCGTCATAATTTCAATCAGTGTCACATCGCCTTTGTCGGTTTTGCGCAGATAAGGGAAATAATCGCCCAGCTTGCTTTCCAAGCTCAGCTTTCCCTCGTCGTATAGTTTCATGATGGCGAAAGTGGTGGCGAACACCTTGGTCAGCGATGCAATGTCATAGACATCATCGGCTTGCACCTCGTGCTCGTCGTCGTAGGTAAACGTGCCAAAACACTTGTCGTAGATCACTTTTCCGTCTTTCATGGCAAAAATCTGACAGCCTGGATAAGCTTTCATCGCGATTCCGTCAAGCGCTATGGAGTCGACTTTGGCGGTGTATTTGTTGTCAACAAGCTCAACAGGCAACGTCTCAGGAGTAAGCATACCCTCAAAGCTAAGTCCGTCGCCCTTCTTGTATTTCTTGATGCTCACAGGCAAACGTCCGATAGGATTCTGCCGGCCGGTCATCACATCGACAACGGCATTAACCGACATCGGGTTGTCTTCATAGCCAATGATAATGGCTGCCGGATCTTTCTTGAAATCAAACTTATTCAAGGCATACGGGCAGGCAAACAAATCGAATACCACTCTGTATTTGGCGCTTATCTCTTTTACAAACTCCAGCGTTTCGGCAGTGATTCCAAAGCCTTTGTAATGAAAGATTGAGGTATTCTGCACGCTGACAATCACCACATTATACGCGCCCAATTCCTTGATAATCCGTTGTCTTTCGTTCTTATTCAGCTTTTCTCCAATCAGATACGAGCGTACATTATAGCCTTCGGCCTTGAGTTTTTTGGCCATGTTGTCGGTTTTGCCAAAGGTTATGACAGCCAGCGATTGTGCCTTGTCCAAAGGCAAAACATCGTTCCGATTGCGAAGCATTGTCACGGCCTCGTTGTAGAGACGCTGTTTGAGATTGTCGTATTTTGCCTGATGCAAATCGTTGTATAGCGAATGCTCAGGCTGAATCTGGAGGCGCACAAGTCCAAGGCGGTATTTGTATCGCAGCACCTTTTTACACGACTCCTCCACCCTTTTATAAACTTCATAGTCGTCATGAGCCGCCGCCACGATCACTTCCAAGGTTTGCTGAGGATGCAACGGCATCAGCAGCACGTCGTCGCCGGCCATTAGAGCCCTTAAGCCAACGCTGTCGGGATCGCGTTGCACGTAAGCTCCTTTCATATCAAGAGCATCGGTGAATATTATGCCGTCAAATCCCATTTCATTTTTCAGCAAATCGGTAACCACGGTTTTTGAAAGGGACGAGGAAGTGTTTTTAACCGGTTCAAGCGCCGGCATGTAAAGATGTCCGACCATAGCGCCTTTAACCCCATGTCCGATAAGGTATTTGAATGGATAAAGCTCGGTCTTCTGAATGTTTTTCAGCTTTTTGTCAACGACCGGCAAAGTGAGATGCGAGTCGTTTTTTGTATCGCCGTGGCCCGGGAAATGCTTCATCGTAGGCAGCACCCCGTTTCGCTGCAATGCCAAAGCATACAGTGTTCCGAGTTCGGCCACCGACTGAGGGTCGTCGCCGAAGCTGCGCATTCCGATAACAGGGTTGGTAGGCTCATTGTTGACATCGACATCGGGAGCAAAATTCACATTGATACCCAATCGACGGCACTGCTCGGCTATTTGCTGCCCCATATCGGCTATCAGCTCACGATTCTGTATAGCGCCAAGCGTCATCTGGAATGGATACGACATGCCGTCATTCAGGCGCATACCCAAGCCCCATTCAGCGTCAATTGCCACCATCATAGGTGTCTGCGCTAAAGACTGCCACTGGTTGGCCTGCTGCAGCAAAAGGTCGGCGTCGGTACGGAAAAACGTGACGCCACCAATATTATATTTAATAACGAGACTGTCGATGTATGGCATAAAAGCCTGATTCGGGTTGTTGGCTCTGACATTGACAAGCTGACCGACCCGTTGTTCCAAAGTCAACGAGTTGAACACTGAATCCACCCAACGGTCTTCATCGGTCTGAGCATTGGCAACCGTTGCCGCAAATAAAACAATAATACAAAAACACAGTCTCCTCATTTCTCAAAAAAAGTTATAAGTTCTTCAACATCAAATGGTTTAGCTACAATAATATTGTCCGACAAAAGGAACATCGTAGGTGTGGTATCGACGGCATAGTCGCTCGCAATGGGAGAACTCCAGCCTTCACCATCACAGATATGATATCCCTTCATCCTCGATTTTCTAAGCGTTTTCTTAACTTTACGCAAATCTTCGTCGACGCTGACAGTCACCAGAGTCACATTATCGTGTTTCGAAACAAATCTTGCCAAATCCTTTATCATATCGGTGCAATGCGGGCAAGAGGGCGACCAAAACAAAATCAGCGTGTATTCAGTATCAATTTCATAAAGGTCAAATGGCTTTCCTTTTATGGTGGCAGCCTTTATCGCCGGAGCTTTCGCCCCTATTCTGACTCTAACATACGACTCTGCTATGGCATTCATCTCGGCCGATTGCTCTTCGCTGGCGTCGACAAACTCAAAATACGGCAGCCTCACCATATAGTCAACCACCATATTGGCCCCAAGAGCCGAGAAACCGCTAATCAAAAACTGATACACATATTTGTACATCTCATAATTGGAGCTGGCATAGGCCAAAACATTGTCAGCCGCAAGAATCATATCGTACTCCTGATTCGAGTCGACGTAATCGGCAATTGTTTTGTTCAAGTATTCCGAGCCTATGAGCGTGGTGTCGCTGAAGTCGATTTGATCGAGCACAGTGACATCGTCCTGCCCTCTCGCAATTGAGAAGGCCGACATCAACGCTGCCGTTATCAACCATCTGACCAGTCTCATTTTTTCAAATCTTTCAGAATGTGTCCGTATTTTTTGGTTGAGATTGTCTGTATGACTTCCATTGCCTTTTCCTGCTCGATACCGGCATTATACCATTCCACAAGCTGTCTGACGCTGGCTTCGGTTCTAAACGAGGCGAAGACTCTGTAAAAACGCGGCACCACATAGGGTGAGGTTTTTTGCATGCCACCCACCATATCGTCTTTAATTGCAGGCGTGGCGTTTCTCATTGCCGTAATCAAGGCGTCTTGCACATCGGCAACATAGCATTCATCGCAATACTCAAGATGCTCTTTCAAAAAACTCGCGTCACCTATAGTCACGACATTTTTCAGAGCCTTATATGCGGCATCCCTTACATCGCTATTGTTATAATACGACAACAGATGACGCACTTCAAAATGCAACATCGGGCAATAGCGACTCTGCAATATGTCCAAGGTGCCCAGCTTCTGCGCATCGTTGCCTTTGATAGTTTCCATCAAGTATGGCTGTATATCGCCATTATACGAGACAAAAGCCGTTTTCACATCAGCTTGATATGGGCTTCCGATAAGAGGAACCAAGCATTGCAGAACATCAGGATTTGCCATTTTACCCAATGAAAGCACCGACTCTACGACAGTCACTTTGTCGCTTGACGGGTCGTTTACCAAATCAATCAGATATGCCCTATGGGTTGTGTCTTTTACATCGCCCAGCCATTTAGCCACATCGGCCACAGCATCGCCTTTGGCGTATTTCTTCACCACCCGGTCGCACATGTTCTGATTGGCATAAGGCACCAAAATATCAAGCGCCTCGCGTCGCACCGTACGATCATCATTTTTCAAAGCTTTGTAAACATATTTCAGCGATTTTTCACCTTTGATGTCAACCATAATTTTCATGCCCTTGATCATCTCGTCCTGCGTGCCGTTTTTATACATGCTTTTAGCATTTTTAAACTCAGCTTTACGATTATTCTTGGCATTTTGGGCATTCATGACAAACGGAACAATCAGCAATATCGCCACAAGCGTGAGAAACAATTTCACAGTTTTACTCATATCAAAATCAACTATTTTATTTTCAATGATTTACACAAACGTTATCAAAGTTTCCATGACAACTTTTCAAATTACAAATATACATTTTTTAACGTAAGAAACATCGAAAAAATTTTGTAATTTTGCTGCGTTTTTATGACTACAAGTATTTCGACAAAAGAGATTTGGCGTATAGCGGTTCCGATAATGATTGGCGGACTCGCGCAGACGCTCATTACCTTCACCGACACAGCGTTTTTGGGACACCTCGGCGTGATTGCCCTTGGCGCTTCGATGATGGCCGGCATGTATTATTTCGTGTTCACCACCATGGCGATGGGCCTTGCCATCGGCATTCAGATTATCATTGCCCGACGTTTCGGCGCGCAGGAGTACAACAAAATAGGCAGCATATTCCAACACGGAGCAGCTTCGATACTCATTTTCGGACTGATGTTGTTTGCAATTATGAGTATCTTCTCAGGCTCCCTGCTCGATTTCATCATCGAGTCGGAAAACATCTACGCCGGCGCGATGGATTACATCAACGTGAGGCAGTTTGGCATCGTCTTTGTGTGTTTCAACTACCTTTTCCGCTCGCTTTATACCGGGCTTTCCAACACCAAAGTCATCACATATTCGACTGTCCTCATGGCAACGGTCAACATCATCCTCGACTACTGCCTGATTTTCGGTCACTGGGGCCTTCCCGAGATGGGGATTGCCGGTGCAGCCTTGGCTTCGCTGATAGCTGAGATCACCGCCACAACGTTCTTCTTTGTCTACACATATATTACTTTAGGCAAACGCGAATACGAGCTATTCAAGCCTCATGGAATAAATAAAGAATTGATTATCAATATCTTCAAGATAGCCACACCGACCATGTTCCAGAAGCTGTTCTCGTTCAGCGCCTGGTTTATTTTCTTCATCATGGTTGAGAAAATGGGTGAACAAGCCATCGGCATCTCGTCGATAGCTCGCAGCGTCTATATGATTCTTTTCATTCCGGTTTTCGGCTTCCTGGCCACTTCCAACACCCTGACGAGCCGTATCATCGGTGCAGGTCATGCAGATGAAGTCATGAAAACAGTGTTCAAAATCGTCTTCAATTGCATCCTATGCTGCATTCCGCTGATTTTGGTGTGCATCTTCTTCCCCACCTCAGTGATGAGCATTTACACCGACGACATGGTGCTTGCAAACGCCGCTATCCCTTCCATTTACGTGATTTGCGGAGCAATATTATTCCAGGCGATGGGTGCGGTCATATTTGAGTCGGTGTCGGGAACTGGCAACACCAACGCTGCACTTTGGCTTGAATTCGGCATCCTGATACTTTACATCGTTTATGTCTGGATCTTGACAGGCATCACCACTAAAGTGGAATGGGTGTGGACGTGTGAATACATTTATGGAGGCTTAATCGCCTTGGTATCAATACTTTACATTAAATTTGCAAATTGGAAAAAGCTTAACATATAGTTATATGAGACACTACAAACTATATAAATCCTCACTTCAGGGTAAGCCCTTGAGGTCTCACATTCGTGAGGCTTTATATAGTTTTTCGTTTTTAAATTAGTTAAATAGTTAAATTACAATGAAAAAAATTGAAATAAAAGATTTCGAGCTTTACACCACCGGAATTATCAGTATAGCATGGAAAGAAGGCAAAAACGACATGTTCCTGAACGTCGACCTCGACCTTGCGGCCATGATGAAGTTGTGCAAAATTGAGGGTTTATCGTACGAAACCGTTCAGAAGCTCTCTGCCGACCAGAAGCCTATCACATTCCACAAGGCATCGGTTTATCTGTTCCAGGAAGACGACCGTCCGGGTCAGTATTGTCTGAGTGAAGCAATGTTTGAAGACGATGGCATCGACATCTACTACTGCGAAATCAAAGGCTGATAACGTTTTACCGGACCTCCCCGATTTCGTCGCAATCGATTTTGAGGCTGCAAATGCTGCAACTACAAGTGTGTGCAGCATGGGAGTCGTCATTGTGCGCAACCGCGAGATAGTGGAGGAATTCTATAGTTTGGTGAAGCCTGTGCCAAACTACTACGACTTCTACACTACCAAGATTCACGGCATCACCAAAAAAGACACCGACGATGCGCCTATCTTCCCGCAGATTTGGAATCAGATTGAGAAGAAAATCAAAGGGTTGCCATTCGTTGCGCACGGCTACGAGTTTGAGAAACGCTGCCTGAATTCTTTATTCGAGTATTACAAAATGGGGCGCAAACGCTTCAAGATTTACGACACCAAACGCGCCTCGGAAATCGTCTTCCCCGACTTGGAGAACCACAAACTTCAAACTGCCGCCTCAGCCTGCAGCTACGATTTCGACAAAAAGAAAAAGCATCACAACGCCCTAGCCGACGCCGAAGCCTGCGCTGCGATCGCCATGGAGGTGTTTAATCAATAATTACTGTTTCTTGCCGTATGGTTGTTGATCCTCAGCAGCTTTTAAGCAATTTTCATTAGCAAAATCATATTGCTTTCTTGCGACCATTATTATGTCTTCACCAAGAGCCGAACTGATACGCGATAACGTGCTGATGGTAAAATTATGACGACCTGTTAACCATTTGCTTATCTCCGATTCGCGTTTGCCGAGTTTGTTAGCCAAATCACGACGAGTCATGCATTTTTGTTTCAGAACTTCCACAATTCGTTCGGCAATAGCAAACGACAGCTCGAATTCAGCCATTCGATCTTCTGGAATAGCAGCTAAACACTCTCTAAATAGTTTATTCTGGATCATATTTCAAAAACAGTTTTATCTATTCCGATGATTAAATTGTGCTCCAACATCAATTGAATTTGTCGAATCATAGCTTCACAAATTTAATTTGCAAATATACAAATAATTATTAAGCTTCACTTAAAAGTGAAATATTCTTTATAAAGAAAACTATAACCGAACCGACTCAGTTTTAATTCATGCTACAAGAATACAACAAATTTTCTGGTTTGTCAAGATATTTTTAACAATAAAAAAGTACGGCGGGTGGGCCCGGCCCGAATCGCGGGGCAGCGATGGCCCAAAAGACGGACTAAGGCATTGATACTCAAGGCGGGGCGCCTAGTCGTTTGCTTCTGGAAGAAGCACTACCCGCCATGAGGATCACCGCCTTAGGACGGCTGCAGCGTTGGGCCGATAATTCGGGCCTTGACTTTTTGGATACTTTTTTGTCAAGAAAAAAGTATCAAAGAAACTAGCCCGAGAGGGCGTAAAAAAAGACGTCGAATGACGTCATATGTTAATAGTTGAAAGCCACTCCCCAACCTCATGTTTCACATAGCTCTCGCTGATGATATGCGACGGCAATGTCTTCTTAGGGCAGATTTTGCGGTTTTTGAAGATTTTCTCGTAATCGCGCTTGATGTCGTCACCGAGCAGCTCGTCGTGCTCACAGTGATGACAGGTCACGTTGTCGCCGGCGGTGAACTTGAATTTCTTGAACTCAAACAAATCCTGCATAGTGAACTTGAACGATGTGGCTCCATCGCTTCGGCGGGCATGATACTGTACGGTGCCGACACTCTTTTTCAACGACTTCATCGGTTCGATGACAGGATTTATCACCAGCTTCGGACCAGTGAAATCGCTGCAAAGCACATAAAAACCTCCCAACGAAGTGCCAATCATGGCAAATACATCGTTTTCCTTTGCAAAATCGTTGATTTTCTTGATTGAAGCCGCTGCATGATGGCCAACTTCAAGCGCACACCATTCATAATCAGGGTAATACAAGTTCAGGAAGCCCACCGTCTGGGTGAATGGTGAGCCTCCGAAACCGTGGATATAGACTATTTTTTTCTTTTCCATATATTATGAGATTTCTCCACTACGCTTCGCTCCGGTCGAAATGACGCAAGAGCGTCAAATCCACTTCACAAGCGACAAATCTTGTCTATGCGGCAGCATCGCATTGGTCGGGAAAATGCGGAAGGTGTAATTGAACACCCCTGCCCTGTTGATTGGCAAGCTGATGTAATAACGTGCCCAGCCTTCACCTGCGTCAACCAATTGCAGCTGGTCGACACGTATCAGCTTGTCTATCACATCGTTGTTCTTGTCGGCGACAACCAGTTCCACACCCACGTCGCCACTATTCAAGCCAGGAGTCTTCAGAGTAATCTCAGCAATGATAACTTCGCCGAAGTTAAGCGGACGCACATCCGGATCAGGCACTTTTATTGACTCCACCTCGATTTTATCCCAATTGGCCTCGATATTGCGTTTCCAATCGACAATCTCAAACGCCTTGGCGTAACGGTTTGCCTTCATCCAATTGGTGCGCTCGATAAGTTTGTTGTAATACTGGCTGAAATAGTCGTCAAGCATACGTTTCATGGTGTAGAACGGTGCAATCTGCATCATGTCGTTCTTCATGCACTGAATCCACTCGCATGGCACGCCGGCTTTGTCGCGGTTGTAATACAACGGGATAATCTCGTTTTCGAAAGTGTTGTAAATTGTCTCGGCATCGAGCTCATCCTGATAACGCTGGTCGTCATAGGTGCGCTCCTCCTTGATTGCCCAGCCGGCTTTCGGGCGGTAGCCTTCGGCCCACCAGCCGTCGAGCACCGAGAAATTAAGCGTTCCGTTCATCGCAGCCTTTTCGCCCGACGTTCCGGAAGCCTCAAGTGGACGTGTAGGCGTGTTCATCCAGATATCGACACTCGAAGTCAGCAACTTGCCGATTTCCATGTCGTAATTATTGATAAACAGCACTTTACCGATAAACTCTTTCTTTCTGCTGACCTCAATGATATTCTTGATCAAATCCTGACCTGCCTTATCGTTAGGGTGAGCCTTGCCAGCAAACAGGAAGATGACCGGCCGATTTGGATCGTTGACAATCTCAGCCAATCTCTCGAGGTTTCTGAACAGCAGATGCGCGCGTTTGTATGTGGCAAAACGGCGGGCAAAGCCTATGATCAACGCGTTTTCGTTAAGTTTTTCAACCGTCTCGATGATGAGTTTCGGGCTTTCAGAGCGACGCTGCATATCGTCGGTAATCTTCACCTTGATAAACTCTATCAAATTATGTTTCAATTCTTTACGAATTGCCCAGAAATCTTTGTCAGGCACATTTTGAATCTTCTCCCACACTGTAGGATCCGACTGGTTGGCCAGGTAATCTTCGCCCAGCACCTTGCTGTACATGCGTTGCCAATTCTTGTCGGCCCATGTCGGCAGATGCACTCCGTTGGTGACATAGCCGATATGATTCTCCTCGGCGAAATAGCCAGGCCACATTTGCTGGAACATCTCTCTACTGACTCTTCCATGTATACGGCTCACACCGTTCACTTCCTGGCTGAGATTTACCGCCAAAACGCTCATCGAGAATTTCTCATTCGGGTCGTTGTGGCGCATGCGTCCCATGTTCATGAAGTCTTCCCACGAAATGTTGACTCTGCCTGGGAATTGCGACAGGTAAGTACGCATCAGATTCTCCTCAAACGCGTCGTGACCAGCCGGCACCGGCGTATGTGTCGTGAACAAGGTCGAAGTGCGCACAAGTTCCTTTGCCACATCGAAGTCGAGATTGTGCTTAGCAACATAATTGCTCAGCCTTTCCAATCCGCAGAATGCTGCGTGACCTTCGTTGCAGTGATAAATTGTAGGCTTGATATTCAATGCATTAAGCATTCTAATACCACCTATACCAAGCAAAATCTCTTGTTTGATACGCATCTCGCTGTCGCCTCCGTAAAGCTGGCCGGTGATGGCTCTGTCGTCGGGCGAGTTCTTTTCGGTATCAGTGTCAAGCAGATACAAGCAAATCCTTCCCACGCTGACTTTCCACACTTTCGCAATGACGTTTCTGCCAGGGAATGCAATGCTTATTGTCACCCAGTTGCCTTCGTCGTCGCGCACCGGTTCAATAGGCAGCATGGAGAATTTCTGCGGCAGATACTGCGAAAGCTGGTCGCCCCACACCGAAAGCTCCTGATTGAAGTAACCGTAACGGTATAACAAACCGATAGCCAACAAGTTAGCATTCGAGTCGGAAGCCTGTTTGAGGTAGTCGCCAGCCAATATGCCAAGACCGCCCGAATAAATCTTCAGCGATTTCAGCAAGCCGTATTCCATCGAGAAATAGGCAATTTTATTGTCGTCGGCAGGCTTCACCGACATATATTTCTTGAATCTGTCGTAAACTTTATTCAGTTTCTCAATGAACCGCGCATCGTTTTCCAGCTCCTCAATCTGCGATTTTGTGAGGCCTTTCATCAACGCTATCGGGTTCTGTTCCAGGCGCTCAAACTCAATCGGATCGATAGATTCAAACAATTCGATGGCGTCGACATTCCAGCACCACCACAAATTGTTCGCGAGTTCCTGCAATTTCTTCATCTGCTCGGAATACACCGGTTCAATCAAAATCTTCTTCCAAGTCGGCGCATCCTGTTTTTTGTAGTCAAAATTTCTTAACACTTCTGAATATTTTTTACTCTGTTTAATATATTCCCTTCCTCCTGATTTTCTCGTAGCAAGGTCGTATGCTTCCAAATAATTGGCTATCAATTCTTTCCAGACCAATGTAGATGCGATGTCGATGGCTTCTTTTGAAATTTCAGCTTTTTCGTTATCTGAGCAGGCTGCCATCTTCAGGACCACTTTCTTCATTTCATCGACCACGGCATCCTCATTGCCTTCTTCCCTATGAACAACCGTAACCGCCGCTTTATCAAGCTTTTTGCCGGCTACATATTTGCCAAAGCCCGACACATCCATTGTGATTGTCGGAATGCCGTGTGCTATGCTCTCAAGCGGAGTGTAGCCCCATGGCTCGTAATACGACGGGAACACCGACAAATCAAAACCGTATAGGAAATCGTTGTATTTGATATTGAAAACGCCGTCATTGCCGTTCAAATAGGCAGGTATGAACATCACTTTCACACGGTCGCCCTCATTGTTTTGCAAGCCGTTGTCACGCAAGGCATTGAGCACCATATCCCACTGATAATCATGCACATAATGCGTACAAGGATAATCAGTATGACCAACTATTTCCACCTCTCGGTTCAGACGGTGCATCAAGTCTTTCGACGGACCGGCAATATTGCCAGGCACAGCTATCACGGCCACAATGTCGCGCTTCAGGTTCTCGTCATGGTTCAACTTAGCCAACATCTTGATATACAAGTCGATACCCTTGTTGTGGAATTCGTAACGGCCGCTGTTGATCAGCAACAACGAATCGCGCGACACCTCTTTGCCGCAAAGGGCGTCAATTATTTCATATATCTTAGCCCTGCTCTTTTTCCTGCACTCTTCGCTCAATGGCATACCGTCATTTCGAGCGCAGTCGAGAAATCTCCTGAAATCTGAATTAATTCCGTTTATCGTTATAAAATCAGGTTTTCTCAACAAAAACTGCTCGCATTCCTGTGCCGTGATATCGCTGACAGTTGTGAAAACATCGGCATTCTGGGCCGATTTCATCTCCATCGACTGCTGCGACACTATGTTGAAACGGCTGGCCATGGCTTGCCAGTTATACGAACCCAGTTGGCTGTACAACGGCAGTCCGTTGCCGCTGATAGCACGGCCCAAATAGGTGGCGTGAGTGGTGAAAACCGTTGAAATATAAGGGCAATGCTCTTTTATGTAAAGCACTCCCGCGCCAGTCATCCATTCGTGGAAATGAGCCACCACCATGTCATCCTGACCGACATTCCAATCCACGAAACTCTCAATCACCTTACCTGCCGCATAGCCGAACACCACCGGCTCGATGTAATCCCACTGACCCTGAATCGAGTCGAGCTGATACTTCTCCCAAAGATGTCCAAGTATCTCATTCTTAATTGAATACATCGAGGTGTAGTCAATCAGAATCGCTATAGGCTTGGCTGAAATCTTCCATCTGCCAACCCTTACCTTCAGCCCCAGCTGCTCCGACACTTTTTCACGCCATTCGGCAAACAGCGACGGGTCTTCAACAAAATACATGGTCTCATGTGCCTCTTTTACGACATCCGGACCAATCGTAATATAATGATCACCAAGAAGTTGCTTCAATTCCTCAGCCTTGGTCGACAGCACAGTGTAAATGCCGCCCACCATGTTGCACACTTCCCAACTCGTTTCAAATAAATAATCCGCTTTTTTCATTAACTGCTAACTCCTAACTACCAACTAAAAACTATGTTAAATTCTGTTAATAAAATCTGTTAAAACATTCATGTAGTTGATATAGTAATCATAAGGCGAGCCTCCCTGGTGCTTGGTACACATCGCGGCAAAGTTCTCAGACGCCTGAAGCGCATGCCAGTCGCGGATAATCTCCTCATCCTTAGAGGCTTTCACCTTCTTGAAGCATCCGTATAAGGCTGCCAGGGCATCGTCCTGCATGTCGTTGCCCATCCATGTCGACAGGTCACGCTCCTCGTCACGGCACGAAAGCGGTATAGGCGCGTCGAAAACACCCATAGGCTGCAGCTTCTCGACAATCTGATGAGGCGTAACCAGTTTGAAATCAGTGTATTTCAAAACAGCATCGGGCAAATATTTCATAAACTCAAATATACCCGTCGAAGCGTCCAAAGCCTCGCCAAATGTCTCGTAATCAATAAATATATTGACCAATTCCTCATCCTTTGGGATAGAGTTGAGCCAGTTGACGAAATCCTCCACCTTGAATGTCTCGTGAGCGAATTTCAAGCTGATTTCGTCGCTCATCTTCCAATTGCGAAGCATCACTTTCAATTTTGGATTTATAGCATTCACATACAAATAGTTAGGGCTCTTCCATCCCAACACGTGCTTAGCGCCCTCGGTCAGTATCAGGTCGAAACCCATCTCAGCCACATCGGCGCCTATCTCGTTGGAATAAATCAATTCGGTATTGTGAAATGTTTTAGGCCTCACATTGAAAACATCTTTCATAAGACGTTTATGCTCAGCCACTTCCATCTTGAAAGCCTCTTTATTCATAAGCGACGCCACGCTGTGCGAATAAGTCTCGGCCAGCACCTCGACATTACCCGTCGCCACCAGATTTTTGAAGCTGTCAAGCGCATTGGGCGCATATTGCTCCATCTGCTCCACAGCTGTTCCCGAGAACGATATGGCAAACTTCATCTTGTTGCCAAGTTCAGCTATCTTATTCATCATCAGCTGATTCATCGGCAGATAGCAACGCTCAGCCACTCGCTGCATCACTATGCGGTTATTGTATTCGTCATAATAAAAATGACGTTTTCCGATATCGAAGAAACGATATGTGCGGAGCCTGTACGGCTGATGCACTTGGAAGTAAAAACACAAATTTCTCATATATCTTATTTTTTATTTATTGCTAACTCATAAACATTCTTGATCTTTTTGGCGGCGTATTCCCACTTGAGGTTGTCAACCTCTTCCTTGCCTTCCTTGCGGAACACATCGTTCACCGCCTTGTACTTGCACAGACCGTAGATGGCGTCGGCCAGCCCGTTGATGTCCCAGAAATCGACTTTCAGAGCATGCTCAACCACCTCAGAAACGCCCGATTGCTTTGAAATCACAACCGGCACATGCAGACGCATAGCCTCAAGCGGCACTATACCGAAAGGCTCTGATATTGAAGGCATTACAAACACATCCGTCATAGCGAACATCTGGTCGACGTCGTTACCTTTCAAGAAGCCTGTGAAGTGGAAGTTTTTGCCTATCTTCAGCTGAGCCACACGTTTTATCATCTTCTGCAAAAGGTCGCCTGTGCCTGCCATCACAAAATGTATGCTCGGGTCGACCTGCAGAATCTTGTAAGCCGCCTCCACAAAATACTCAGGCCCTTTCTGGTAGGTGATACGTCCGAGGAAGGTCACCACCTTGTTTTTCAGGCCGCTGCGCTCGTATTCATCAAGCGATTTGTCGCTGGGCTCGACAGCGTTGTGCACTGTTATCACCTTATCGGGATTGATGCCGTACTTCTCGATGACGATGTTACGTGTCCAGTCGCTCACGGTGATTACAAGGTCGGCCGCCTCCATTCCGCGACGCTCGATTGCATAAACATCGGTGTTGATGTTCTCGCCCGAGCGGTCAAACTCGGTGGCGTGCATGTGCACCACCAGCGGCTTGCCCGTAGTCTCTTTGGCAGCTATGCCAGCCGAATACGTCAGCCAGTCGTGGGCATGAATGACGTCGAAGTCGTACTTTGTGGCCAACGACGAGCCAATCAGAGCGTAACGTGCCACCTCTTCCATCAGATTGGCGCCGTACTTGCCCGAAAACTCATACCTCGGGGCGAACACCGAGCTACGGAAGCCCTGTGTGGCATGACGTTGCTCCTCAAACATAAGCTCATACTGCTCAGGCCCGACATAAGGAATTATGTTCGAACCTATCTCCATGTACTGAACTCTGTCCCAATAGCTTCGCTCCGTCTCGTGGTCGATGTCGACCGTCACGTCGCTGGCGTTGAGCAGACGCACGTTGGTCTGATCCTCATCGCCAAAGGCCTTGGGCACAACAAAAAGCACCTCAACGCCGTTTTTGGCGAGGCCCTTTGTCATGCCGAAGCACGCTGTTCCGAGACCGCCTGTGATATGAGGCGGAAACTCCCAACCAAACATCAAGACTCTCATAGTTTTGTATTTTTATTGTTCGCAATGCGATGAATCGCATACAAACTGTCATCATTTCTCAAAAAATTAATCACATGATTCAGGTACAGCAGTGCCGCCACGCTTGTCGCCTGCGAGATGCAGCCGCGCGCCTCATGAGGCGGATTGCCGTCGTAAATCTCCGATATGCTGCCTATGCCGTTCTCAAATATGGCTTGCTCGAAGCCGTTGTACAAATCTTCCAGATAAGGCAGAGCCGTTTTGCCATACAGACGCACGCACAAATCGGCGTAAGGCATTATCAGCCAAGGGAATACCGTTCCCATATGATAAGCTTGCTCACGCTCGCGATGGTTGCCGATGGTTATGCCTTTGTAGTGTTCATCGCGCGGTGACAGCGAACGCAACCCTCTGATTGTCAGCAATTCGGAACGGGTAATATCGAGAATGCGTTTCTTCTGCTCATCTTTCAGAGGCGAGAAACGCAGCGAGCCGGCCAGCAGCATGTTGGGGCGAACCATCTCGTTTTTCTCGTGCTCATTCACGAAATCGTAGAACATGTCGTTCTTTTCATCATAAAACACAGGCACGAACGACTTCTCCACCTTGTCGGCTATGTCCTGCCACAGCTTCAGATGCGGGTTTTTCTTGTTGGCTGCCTTCAGAAGCTCAACACCATAGCGCAATGCATTGTACCACAATGCATTCACCTCGATGGCATATCCTGTTCTCGGAGTCCATGGCTTTCCGTCGCAGAACACGTTCATCCATGTCAAAGCCAGATTCTCGTTGCCAGCGTAAAGCAAGCCGTTGTCCATGGCTTTAACATTGAAGTCGGTGCCTTGGATGAAGCTGTCGAGAATCTTTGTGACCACCTCGCCATAATCGTGCCAGATGGCTTTTTTATCCTTGCCCAGCATCGACTCGTATTTCTGAAGGTTCATGAAGAACCACAAAGGCGAGTCGACGGCGGTGTAATACAAATTCTTTTGATAGTATCTGTGCGGGAAGAATGCGCCTTGCATCCTCTCAATCAGATATTTCAGCATTTCACGGAACGTCTTCTCGTCGTTGTTTGCCAAACAGATACCCGGCAGCGACAGGAATATATCGCGGCTGCATGAGCCGAACCACGGGAAACCGGCAAACATTCTGGTGCCCTTCTCCTCCCTGACGATGAACTGCTGCGCCGAGTTTTGCAGGCAATGCTCGAAGCTGTCGCGCGGAATGCGATGATCTATCTGATTTTCAAATTGTTTCTTAAACAAAGCCGGATTCTTCTCTTCCAAGCCGGCCGACACCACAACGCAGTCGCCCTGTTTCATCGCAACCTCGAAAAAGCCCGGCACGTAAAGATCTTCAACCGCGTCGTAACCGCGTTCAAACTCGCGGATGTAGAAGACATCTTTGTACCACATCGGGCAGTGAGTGTATTCGTTGGCTTTTGAAATCTGGAAGCAGAGAGTGTCGTAGTTGTCGTACATCTGCCATGCGGCGCCGTTTTTCAGAGGCGTATACTTGCGTTTGGCGTCGTAGTTTTCGTGAGTCAGCATATGGACATTGCGGAATGCCAAGAAAGGCATCAAACGCAAGGTGATTGGCTGCGCCGCCTCCAACAGAGTATAGCGAATCAGTATGCGAGGCTCTTTCTCCTCAAAAATATACTCTTTGGTGAGTATCGAACTACCTACGCGATATTTCAGCTTAGGTATGGGCTCGGCGGTAAACTCGCGCAAATACTTGTGTCCGCGTGGCGCCACCGTGCCGTCCTTGTATTCATGCACGCCAAGGTGAAACTCCTCCTTGTTGGCCACAATAGTCTCGTCGATTGACGACAGCAGCACATGGTTGTTGTTGTCGAGCTTAGGCTGTGGCACCACCAGCAACCCGTGATATTTTCGGGTGTTGCAGCCGATAATCGTGGTGTTGAAAAACGCTCCGGAACGGTTAGAGCGCAAAATCTCCTTGTTCATTGTAAACTCGAGGTTTACCAGATGCTGTTTGTCGAAAGAGATATAGGACATATTTATTTGAAGTTAAAAGTCAAAAGTCAGTATTTAGCATTATTTGAAACTGCAAATATATGATTTTTTATCATAAAAAACAAGAAAAAAAGTAATTTTTTGAGTTTTCTATACTATGGTCGAAATGACGTGAATAATTTTGTATCTTTGCAGTTCGTACAAACATCGTAAAATCATGAGATTTAAAAACATCTTAATCATTTCAGCAATGAGCGTCATTGGCTTAACTTCCTGCAATTCAGACAATTGCAACGAAAATCCATTTTTCTCGGATTACGGAACATATCTCGAGGCTCCGGCTTTCGACAAGATTAAAAACGAGCATTACATGCCTGCATTCATCGAAGGAATGAAGCAGCAGAAGGCCGAAATCGAGGCTATTTGCAACAACACCGAGGCCCCGACTTTTGAAAACACAATCTGGGCTTATGACAAGTCGGGCGAGCTGCTCGGCAAAGTGGGCGGCGTGTTTTTCAACATGATGGAATGCATGAACAACGCCGAGATGCAGCAGATTGCCGAAGAGGTGATGCCTCTGATGACGGCTCATGGCGACGACATCGCAATGAATCCGGTGCTTTTCGAAAAAATCAAATACGTTTACGACCACCGCACCGAGATGAACCTCGATGACCAGCAAAACCGTGTGGTTGAGAAGTATTACAACGACTTTATCCGCCGAGGCGCCGATTTGAATCCGCAAGACCAGGCTAAGCTGCGCGAAATCAACGAGAGGCTCTCAATGTTGAGTCTGCAGTTCGGCAACAACCTGTTGAAAGAAAACAGCAACTACAAGCTAGTGATCGACAACCAGGCCGACCTTGCCGGCCTGCCGCAGAGCAGCATCGATGCCGCAGCCGAACAGGCCAAGAAAGACGGCATGGAAGGCAAGTGGGTGTTCACTTTGAGCAAACCCAGTCTCATCCCGTTCCTGACCTATGCCGACAACTCGCTGTTGCGCGAAAAGATGTACAACGCCTACTACAACCGCGGCGACAACAACAACGAGTTCGACAACAAGGCCATCATCAAGGAAATGCTGGCGTTGAGACTGCAAAAAGCACAGCTTTTCAGCTTCGACAACTACGCAAATTACGTGCTTGACGTCAACATGGCCAAAAACGCCCCGACAGTCGACAAATTCCTCGCCGACATCTTCTATTCGGCCAACGAATTGGCAAAGAAAGAGCGTCACCAGATGCAGTGTCTGGCCAAGGGTAGCTGCAACGCCGAGCCTGTCGAGATTCAGCGCAGCGACTGGTGGTATTTCGCCGAGAAGCTCCGCAAGGCAAAATATGACTTCGACGAGAATCAGATTCGCCCTTACCTATCGTTGGACAACGTCCGCAACGGTATGTTCATGGCTGCCAACAAGTTATATGGCGTTACTTTTGAAAAGAGAACCGACATTCCGGTCTATTTTGAAGGCGTCGAAACCTACGAAGTGCAAGACTTTGACGGTTCGACATTAGGCCTGCTTTACCTGGATTATTATCCGCGCGAATCGAAGAGCAGCGGCGCATGGTGCACCTCGTTCCGCGAAGGCAGTTACGACATCAACAAAGTGTGGCAACCAGCTTTAATTCAACTGGTTATGAACTTCACGCCGGCCACAGGCAACACCCCCGCCCTACTCGACTGGGATGAAACCGAGACCATGTGGCACGAGTTCGGACACTCGCTGCACGCCTTCTTCTCGAAAGGTTTGTACAGCAGAACTTGCGGCAACGTGCCTCACGACTATGTGGAATTGCCTTCACAAATCATGGAAAACTGGGCAGGCGAGCCTGAAGTGATCCGCATGTACGCCAAACATTACCAAACCGGTGAGGTCATGCCTGACTCATTGATCAACAAACTCGAAAACAGCGCATTGTTCAACCAGGGATTCAACACCACCGAGCTCATCGCGGCCTCTATTTTGGATATGAAATATCACGAGCTGACCGACATCGACGCAATCAACAAAATCGACGTCGACGCTTTCGAAAGAGAGCAAATGAAAGCCATCGGCTTGATTCACGAGATTCAGCCACGTTACCGCAGCACCAACTTCTCGCATGTGTTCAGCGGCGGCTACAGCGCGGGTTACTACGCCTACACCTGGGCCGAGGTGCTCGACAAAGACGCTTTCAACTTCATCAAGGAATCGGGCGACCTGTTCAACCCGGAGCTTGCCAAATCGTTCAGAATCAACTGTCTGCAAGAATGCGGCAACGACGAAGGAATGGTGCAGTACAAGAAGTTCCGCGGTCAGGAGCCAAGCAACGAGCCTTACCTCAGAGCACGTGGATTGAAATAACACAAATCATTGAAAAACATGACAGTAGACCTCTTTGTATCTTGCGTCGCCGACCAGTTTTACCCTATGACGGCGATGAACACCCTGAAGCTGCTTAAAGCTGCCGGCGTTGAGGTGGATTACAACCCTGAGCAAACCTGCTGCGGAAAATTCGCGTTCAACAGCGGCTTTATCGACGAGTCGAGAAATGTTGCCGAGAAGTTCATGCACTACTTCCCCAACAACCGCCCCATTGTGGGAATCAGCTCGTCGTGCGTGGGTTTCGTAAAGACAAGATACAGAGAGCTGTTTTACAACTCGAGCCTTCATCTGGAATGCAAACGTTTCGTGGACAACATCTACGAGATTACCGATTTCCTTGTAAATCAACTGCATAAGGATTATTTCGAGGCAGTTTTCCGTCATAAAGCGGCATACATGGACTGCTGCTCGTCGCTGAGGGAACTCGGATTAAAAAACGAGGCACGCCAGCTCCTCGACAAGGTGAACGGCCTGACCTTGGTCGAGCTGAAACATCCCGAGATTTGCTGCGGATTCGGCAAAGGCTTGTTTGCGGTGCAGCACGAGGCGATATCATCGGCAATGGCCGACAAAAAGCTCAACGATGCCATCGAAGCCGGAGCTGAATACCTGATAACCAACGACATATCGTGCCTTATGCATCTGAATTCGTATGCCAAAAAGCAAGGATTACCGATTGAGGTGATTCACATTGTTGACGTTTTGACCAGCGGCTGGGAATAGTTTTACCCGTCATTTCGACCGAGCGTAGCGAGCGGAGAAATCTCCTCCCAAAATCCCGGATACGATTTGGAAACCACATCGGCGTTATTGATTTCAATGGCGCCGATTTTCATTGCCAGAGGCGCAAGGGCCATAGCAATGCGGTGATCGTTGTGGGAATCGAAAACATTATTTTTTGCCAATTCCGTGGTCATCGCCGCCACCCTATCCGACTCCTTATAAGCGAGATTGCGCAATCCGGTGAATCTGCCTTCGATTCGCAGCCCCGCGCAGGTGGCGGCGATGGTCGGATACAAATCGGGATGGTCGATGAAATCGAATTGTAGAGACGATGTGCACAACGTCTCCGCAGATTTTTCAATAATAACGTCGCTGCCGTCTTGAACCGATTTCACGCCAAACTGTTCAAACCATTGTGCCACAACAGCATCGCCTTGTATCGAATCCAAATGCAGGTTGCGCAAACGCACACGGCCGTTATCGCTGAAAGCGACTATTTCATACCAATATGAAGCGCTGCTCCAATCCGATTCAACAGTATATTCAACATCTTGATACACAGAAGGTTGAACCAGTATTTCACGTCCGTTTCGCTCAACCTTGGCGCCGTATTTACGCATCACATCGATTGTCATGTCAATGTAAGGCAGCGACGACAAATCGCCATCCAAATGTAGAGACGACGTCATCGTCTCCACAACAGGCAACGCCAATAAAATTGACGACGCGAATTGTGAACTATTGCTGACATCGACATGTATGTTCGCAATATTGTCAAAAATAGGCCTTACAGCCGTTTTACCGTGAATTTTCAGTGGCGGCACCCCAATTCCATCCAAATAGTCGATATCGGCTCCCAGGGCCTTTAAAGCATCAACCAGGTCGCCGACTGGGCGTTGCCGCATGCGATCGTTGCCGGTCAGAGTCCATTCGCCGTCGCGAAACGCCAAGGCTGTGGCCAAAAAACGCAGCACTGTGCCGGCGTTGTGGCAATCGATGGTTAGCGGTGTTGTAGAAGTGGAAATCGTGCCTAGAATCTGATTCAAAAGCACCGTGTCGTCGGATGCGGAAAGGTTGTTGATGCGGGGTTTGAAGCCTCCATAATGACAAATCATCAGAGCTCGGTTGCTCTCGCTCTTACTGCCTACAAGATCAACCGTCAAATCGAAATTTTTATTTACTCCAATAATTTTCATCTTCCATATAATCAATTAAATACGATATCGAATCTAGAATATACTTTAAGTCAACAACCACATCAAAAACAGGCTTCCCGGGGGCTTCAATCAGCACAAATCTAATGTCGCCGCCCTCGTTTTTCTTGTCATGACGCATTATCTCCAGCAGCTCTTCAGCCGGTATATTCCCAAGGTTGTATCTGACGAAATTCTTGGCATAAATCTCCTTGTACAAAGTCGTCCATCGAGGGTCTAAACCGCACAATTTTTCCGACAGGTACAATGCCGACACCATACCCATAGCCACCGCCTCGCCATGACGGATATCCATGCCGTGACAGTTAAGATAAGTTTCAATGGCATGCCCCACCGTGTGTCCGAAATTCAAAATCTTGCGACGGCCGCGCTCGTTGGCGTCGCCATCGGTTATTTCATCCTTGATTGCGATGGATTGCCTTATAAAATCTTCGGTCGGCGACGCATCCAAAAAAGATTTGTCAACTATAAAACCGTATTTGATAATCTCTGCCAACCCCGACAGCAACTCTCTTTTGGGCAGAGTGGCCAAAAAATCAAACAAAACCACCACCGCCAGAGGTTGCGAAAATACTCCAATCTGATTTTTAAGTCCTTGAAAATCAATACCAGTCTTTCCTCCTACCGCCGCATCAATCATAGCCAGCAAAGTGGTTGGAATGTTTATGAAATCAATGCCCCTTTGGTAGCAAGAAGCGGCAAAGCCTCCGATATCAGTCACCATTCCGCCTCCGACATTTATCAGCAACGACCTTCTATCAGCCTTATTTTCAACAAGTTGCAACCAAATATATTGAACTGTGTCGATGCTTTTATTCTGCTCGCCTGCAGGAATGACGATTTTTACAAAATCACCGGTTAAAACGCCCGAATTTTTCAGAATATCAAGGCAAAAACGCTCAGAGTTCTCATCCAACAACAGAAATGTTTTGGTATGAGACCCCACAATCCCGGCTAACTTTGCTAAATTATCTTTATAAACTATCATTAAACGTAACTAACCTTTATTTTGCGGCTATCATCGCTATCTCCCAACGCTATCTCAACCTTGATGAAATGATCGGGCATCAGCGGATCAATCAGCTCGGGCCATTCCAGCAGGCACAAGTGTCCGCTGTAGAAATAGTCTTCATAACCAATGTCATACACCTCTTCCAACTTCTTGATTCTGTAAAAATCAAAATGGAAAATCGAGCCTTCCACCGGTGTCGGATACTCGTTGACCAAAGCGAAAGTCGGGCTGTTGACCTCATCGGTTACGCCCAACTTATGGCACAAGTTCTTGATCAGAGTGGTTTTTCCTGCCCCCATTGGGCCGTAAAATGCGATTATATCGGACTTCTCGCGCCAGTCGATCAACATATCGGAAACCTGCGAAAGTTCGTCTACGCCCTTAATATCGAAGATTTTTTCAATCATACGGGAAAAATCTATTTTGCTTTCATATATGCCACAGGAATCATCATCTCATTCATGGAGATACCGCCATGCTGGAAGGTGTTCTTGTAGTAATTCACATAGTAGTTGTAATTGTTCGGATATGCAAAGAAGTCGTTGGAGCGCGCGAACACGTATGCCGTCGAGACGTTGATGCGCGGAAGGAATATCTTCTCGGGATCTTTCACCTCGAACATCTCTTTTGGATTGTATTTCAACGACTTGCCATATTTGTATCTCAAGTTGGTGTTCACAGCCTTGTCGCCCAAAATCTTGACAGGGTTCTTCACCCAAACCGAGCCGTGGTCGGTGGTGACAATCATGTCGCAGCCTTTTTGCGCGATAAACTTAATCATATCGAACAGCGAAGAATGCTCGAACCACGAAAGCATAAGCGAACGGTAAGCCACCTCGTCGTCGGCCAGCTCGCGGATTATCTCCATCTCGGTGCGGGCATGCGACAGCATGTCAACAAAATTATAAACAATGACGTTTAACTTATTCTGCATCAAGTTGTTCATCTGCTCGAACAGCTTTTTGCCAGCTGCCAGATTGAGCACTTTGTTGTAAGAATATTTCACATTCTTGCCATAGCGGCGCAACTGTTCGCCAAGCAGCTCGCCCTCAAACTGATTCTTGGTGCCTTCATCCTCCTCGTCAACCCAATATTTCGGATAATGGCGTCTGATTTCCAGCGGCATCAGGCCCGCGAATATGGAATTACGGGCGTATTGCGTGGTTGTGGGCAATATGCTGTAGTAGATATCGTCGTCCTGCACACGGAAATAGCGCTCCACAAGCGGCTGTATGGCCTTCCACTGGTCGTAACGCAGATTGTCTATCAGGATGAAAAACAGAGGCTTATCGCTGCTGTCAAGGCGCGGAAATACCTTGTCACGCATCACGGTGTGCGACATGGTCGGCTTCTGGGCGCCCTTGCCCGACACCCAATCGCAGTAATTGCGTTCTATATAGCGCGAAAACTGCGTATTGGCCTCCTGTTTTTGCATAAACAGTATCTCTTTTATGCCTTGGTCAGCCGATTTCTCAAGCTCAAGCTCCCAACGCGTGATGTTTTTGTACATCGACACCCACTCGTTGAAATCAAGGTTGTTGCTCAAATCCATGCCTATTTTGCGAAACTCCTGCTGATACTTGGATGTCGATTTCTCGTCGACAAGCTTTTTATTCTCAAGATTGCGTTTCAGTGACAGCAGAATCTGATTAGGATTGACCGGTTTTATCAGGTAATCGGCTATATTGCTGCCGATAGCGTCTTCCATTATGCGCTCCTCCTCGCTCTTGGTAATCATAACCACCGGAAGATGTGGAAATTCGGCCTTAATCTTCTCCAAAGCCTCAACGCCCGAAATGCCAGGCATCTGCTCGTCCAGAAAAACTATGTCGAAATGATCGTTGCGCACTTTTTCCACAGCCTCGCTGCCATCGATGGCGGTCTCAACAGAGTAACCTTTCTGTTCCAAAAAAATAATATGCGGCCTCAGAAGCTCAATCTCATCGTCAGCCCAAAGAATTCTTGCGTTTGCCATAATATCAATTTTTTATTAGAACGTGAAAGACCGCTTATTGTTTTGCAAAATTTTAAAATAATTTCAACTGTATCGACATATTGAAGGTTTTACGATGATAAGGCGACATCCCGTATGTTGCCACAGCGTTTTTATGCTCGATGGTCGGATAGCCTTTGTTTTGCCTCCAATTATATTGAGGATACTGATTGTCAAGGTCTTGCATAATGTGATCACGTGTTGTCTTGGCCAATATCGAAGCCGCCGCAATCGATTGGTACTTGGCGTCACCGCCCACAACACACTGATGCTTAACACCTTTGTATGGATTAAAGCGGTTGCCGTCAATCAGCAACAGCTCGGGCCGTACCTTCAACTGGTCGATTGCACGATGCATGGCCAAAAATGAGGCATTAAGGATGTTTATCTCGTCTATCTCCTCGGCCGAAACTATACCCACGCCGTATGCCACCGCATTTTCCAACACCTTGATTCTCAATGTTTCACGCTGCTTTTCAGATAGTTTCTTTGAATCGTCAAATTCAGGAAAATCCATTCCACGCGGCAGAATCACAGCGGCAGCCACCACCGGGCCGGCTATACAGCCTCGACCGGCTTCGTCGCAACCGGCTTCGACAAGATTATCGGTGAAAAACGGCTTCAAATTCATATTGTAATCCCGAATAATGGCAGATATTGGTTCACAATGATTGCCAACATCAATATAATCAATGCGATATCAAATATTTTTGTCTTTTTCACATAACAAAGCGACATCGACACAAACACAGCCAACACCATGAATATCAACCCGTTACACACGACAGGCTTTTGCAGGAACAGCATCATGAAACTGAAACCGAACAGCAACAGTGTAACACTGACCTTCTTACGTGTGCCGATTGAATTGTCGGCGTCGCCCGACCTTATGATCATCAATGAGATACCCACAAAAACAAACACCAGGATTAAGGCCACGGTTTCCATGATAGTCAGGCCGAGTTTTTCAAAGCCGAAGTCATCGAATGCCTGTAAATAATCATAATATTTATCAATCAGAGTATGATTAAAATAAACGCAAATCAGCATTATGAAATACGGCATCAAAAAGCCGACTACCGGTATTAAATAAAGCCTCAGCCCTCTGACATTCATTATCATCAACGACAGTAACACCCATATAATCAATATGATAGCGGGATAATAAAACATTGACGCCAAGGCTACAAAAAGCCCGGCATTCAACAGATACGACTCTGGTTTCTCAACTTGATAAATGAGGTAAACCGTCTGCATGGCCATCAGAATGAAGGTGTTGGCAAGAAGGAACGGATAATATTCATCATGTATCTGCACGCAGCACATGCAAAGTATCATCACAAAGGCTCCGATGCTACTGTTTCTTGTAACCAATTGATTTACAGACATCATTGAATTAAAAAACAGCACATACAAACTGAAAACAATAAACACCAGCACCGTCATTACGCTGCCCGACGAGTCGAACAAACCGGCCAAAAGATTGTAGAGAGGGGTTGTCGGTGTGCCCACAGCAGTGTCGCGAAACTGCGTGACAAACGCAGGTATCCAGAGCACCACCAGAAGCAGCACTATCGCTATCAGCTGAGCTAAGTAGCTATGTCTGAAGAATTTAAGCATGATAATTCATCAGGTCGACACCAATGTCGTGACGGAAATTTTTGCCATCGAAATGTATCAATTTGGCATTATGATATGCTTTTTCACGGGCTTCCTCAATTGTCTTGCCGTGTGCTGTAACCGCTATCACACGTCCGCCCGAGGTCACGACATCGTGATTCTCGTCAAATTTAGTGCCGGCATGAGCCACTATGCAGCAAGGGCAAACATCTTCCAAACCAGTGATTTTCATGCCTTTTTTGTATGCTTCAGGATAACCGCCCGAAACAAGCATCACAGTAACTGAAGTTTCTTTACTCGCTTGATAATGAGCCTCATTGAGCTTGCCTTGGGCGCATTTATCGAGCAGGTCGGCGAAATCCGAATCGATTCGCGTCATCACGCCTTCAGTTTCAGGGTCGCCCATACGGACATTGTATTCAATCACGTACGGATCGCCTCCGCAGTTCATCAAACCCAAGAAAATGAATCCTTTATAATCTATTTTCTCTTGTTTCAAGCCTTCGATGGTCGGTTTTATGATGCGATTTTCAACTTTTGCCACGAAATCGGGAGTTACAAACGGCACAGGTGAAACCGCTCCCATACCGCCAGTGTTGAGGCCCGTATCGCCGTCGCCTATACGCTTGTAATCCTTGGCTTCTGGCAGAATGACATAATTGTCACCGTCGGTTAAGACGAACATCGAAACCTCTATACCTTTCAGGAATTGCTCAATAACGACTTTTGCCGAAGCAGCGCCGAATTTGCCCGAAAGCATCTCTTTCAGCTCGGCCTGAGCTTCTTTCAAATCGTCGAGAATAAGCACTCCCTTGCCTGCTGCCAAACCGTCGGCCTTGAGAACATATGGCGCATTGAGTGTTGCAAGATACTTCACCCCGTCTTCCAGATTATCGGCAGTCACAGTAAAGCATTTTGCCGTAGGAATTCCATACTTCTCCATGAAGTTTTTGGCATAAGCCTTGCTGCCCTCAAGCTGTGCTCCACGCTTATCAGGTCCGATGATTTTAACATCTTTCAGGTCGCTGTCGGCTTTGAAAAAGTCGACTATTCCATCAACCAAAGGCTGCTCGGGGCCCACCACAACCATGTTAATGTGATACTTTAAGACAGCATCTTTAACAGCCTGAAAATCAGATATATTTATTGCAACATTTTCGCCCACAGAAGCTGTTCCGGCATTGCCAGGAGCGATATAAACCTTCGACACACTTTCACTCTGAGCAATCTTCCAAGCAAGAGCGTGTTCACGACCGCCTGAACCTAAAACCAACACATTGCGTTCAACGGCTGTGATATATTGAGCCTGAATATCCTTAAAATTCACTGTATCTTTTTTGTTGTCACCAGGATACATAACTATCTTTTCCATATTTATTGATTTTATTATTTCAAAACAACGGGAGAGAATGACGAAATGACGCTGTACCACTGTTGAGCGGCTTTGTCCCACGAGAAATCGTTTCGACGTGCTCTACCCTTTTCAATTAAAGCCGTGCGCACATTTTCATCCATCACCATCTCCAGCGCACCGGCTATCGACTCGATATTGAACGGATCGACCAGCAGAGCCGCATCACCGGCCACTTCGGGCATTGACGTGACGTTCGAAGTAATGACCGGCACATCGCATTTATAAGCTTCCACAATCGGGATGCCGAAGCCCTCGAAGTACGACACATAAACCGATGCCAAAGCCGCCGCCGTAACTTGCTGAAGCTCATTCATTTGCAGATGTCCCACAAAAACCACATCGTCTTTATGCCGCATAGCCTCGTAAGCCTTTTGAATAGGTTCGGTCCACCAGCGCTTCTCACCCACTATCAGCAGCTTCACATCCGAACCCGTGCGCTCTTTAAACAAATCGTAGGCAGGGAACAATCTTGCCAGATTTTTGCGCGGATGCAGCGACCCGACAAACATAAAATACTGACAACCATCGGTATAGCGGCTTCTTATCAGCTCCTTTTCCTCATCGGCTAAAGGTTTAAAGCCATCGTTGGCTCCGTTATATGCCACGCTGATCTTTTCAGGCTCAACGCCGTAATTTTCCACAATATCCTGCTTTGAAAACTCCGAAACCGTTATGATTCTGGCAGCTTTACGCGCATATTTGGGGAAGAACTTCTTATAATGCCAAAGAGCCACCTTCGGGAAATCCTGTGGAAAATGTTCAAAGTTGATATCGTGGAACACAGCTATTTGCGGTGTTTTTGAGCGCAAGCTCAAGTAAGCGTCGGTCGAAAGATAAACGTCAGGGTTTATCCTGCGCAAAGCCCTGGCCACCGATATCTCAAAATAAATGATATACAAAAACGGATGTCTGGCCTGCGGAAAAAGTACCACCGGCTTGACATTCTCAGCAAAAATGAACTTCTCATCCGGCTTACGGTCGAAAAGGAAGTAAAACTCGTCCTCAGGGTGCGCCTTGACAATACGGCTAAGGCATTCACAGGCCACCCAGCCGATGCCTTCAAGCTTGTCTTTCAACAGCAAACGAGTATTTACAGCTATTTTCACTTAGTTTATTTTTGCAAATATATATTATTTTTCTATTGGGTCGGCAATTTTTGCAGCTAAAAACTGACGATTCATGCGGGCGATATTTGTCACCGAGATTCCCTTCGGGCATTCAGCCTGGCAGGCAAAAGTGTTGGTGCAGCTGCCAAATCCGAGCTCATCCATGCGAGCCACCATTTTCTGCACACGGTCGGCCCACTCCACTTCGCCTTGCGGCAAAAGGGCAAACTGCGACACTTTGGCGCCGACAAAGAGCATGGCGCTACTGTTTTTGCATGCCGCCACGCAAGCTCCGCAACCAATACATGCTGCGGCATCCATCGCCAAATCGGCATTGTGTTTGTTGACTGGAATAGCATTGGCATCAGGCACACCGCCGGTATGTACCGAAATATAGCCACCGGCCTGAATCAGATTGTCCAAAGCCGAACGGTCAACCATCAAATCCTTGATTATCGGGAATGCCTCAGAACGCCATGGCTCCACGGTGATTGTGTCGCCATCCTTAAACTTGCGCATGTGCAGCTGACATGTGGTGGTGTTTTTAAAACGCCCGTGAGGATGCCCGTTGATATACAATCCGCAGGCTCCGCAGATGCCCTCGCGACAATCGTGGTCGAAGGTGACTGGGTCTTCGCCTTTCAAAACCAGCTGCTCATTGAGAATATCGAGCATCTCAAGGAACGAGGCTTCAGCCGGGACATTATTCAATTGATATTCAACGAATTTACCTTTTGAAGAAGCATTGCGCTGGCGCCAGATTTTGAGTTTTATATTCATTACTTGTAATTACGCTGTTTTAATTCAACATTTTCAAATTTGAGCTCTTCTTTATGAAGTATCGGCTCATTATCAACGCCTTTATATTCGTATGCGGCTACAAAAGCGTAGTTTTCATCGTCACGCTGAGCCTCGCCGTCGGCTGTTTGGTGCTCGGCACGGAAGTGACCGCCACACGACTCGTTACGCATGAGGGCGTCGCGTGCGATGAGTTCGCCCATCTCGAGGAAATCGGCCACACGCAGGGCTTTCTCAAGCTCAGTATTCATGCCTTCGACTTCAGGCACTCTAATATGCTGCCAGAACTCCTGACGCAACTGCTTAATCTCGTCGATAGCCTCCTTCAAGCCCTGTTCGGTACGTTCCATACCGACCTTTTCCCACATAATCCTTCCCAAGCGGCGGTGTATCATATCGGCTGTCTCGTTGCCTTTTATCGAAATCAACTTGTCTATCTTCTGACGCACCGCTTTTTCAGCCTCCACAAACTCGGGCAAATCGGTTGAGAATCTTGGCACATTGATTTGATCGGCCAGATAGTTCTGCATGGTGTAGGGCAGAATGAAATATCCGTCCGACAACCCCTGCATCAATGCCGAGGCTCCAAGACGGTTGGCACCGTGGTCGGAGAAGTTGGCCTCACCTGCAGCAAACAAGCCTTTCACCGTTGTCTGCAGCTCATAGTCAACCCAAAGGCCGCCCATAGTGTAGTGAACAGCCGGATAAATCATCATCGGGGTGACGTAAGGGTTCTCGTCGACTATGCGTTCGTACATTTCGAAAAGATTGCCATATTTTTCTTCAACAGCCTGACGGCCAAGACGTTGGATGGCTTCTTTGAAATCGAGATATACGGCACGACCAGTATTGTTGACACCATAACCGGCATCGCAACGCTCCTTGGCCGCACGCGAAGCCACGTCACGTGGCACCAGATTGCCAAAAGCCGGATAGCGACGCTCAAGGTAATAATCACGCTCCTGTTCAGGAATATCGGTGGCTTTGATCTTGCCTTCACGCAACAAGCGCGCTTTTTCATCGTCTTTCGGCACCCAGATTCGGCCGTCGTTGCGCAGCGACTCGCTCATCAGAGTAAGCTTCGACTGATAGTCGCCGTGAACCGGAATGCATGTCGGGTGAATCTGAGTAAAACAAGGGTTGGCCATGCAAGCGCCTTTTTTGTAGCATTGCCAGATTGCCGATCCGTTCGACGACATAGCGTTGGTTGAAAGGAAGAACACACGTCCGTAACCACCCGTTGCCACCACCACAGCATGAGCCGAATAGCGCTCGAGCTCGCCAGTCACAAGATTTCTGACGATGATTCCGCGGGCACGTCCGTCAACAACCACCACATCCATCATCTCGCGGCGGGCATACATCTTCACAGTTCCCTTCTCCACCTCTTTGCTCAAGGCTCCGTAGGCGCCGAGCAGCAGCTGCTGACCGGTCTGGCCTTTAGCATAGAAAGTTCTCGACACCTGTGCGCCGCCGAAAGAACGGTTGGCGAGCAGTCCGCTGTATTCACGGGCGAAAGGAACGCCTTGAGCGACGCATTGGTCAATAATACTGTTGCTAACCTCGGCCAAACGATACACATTGGCCTCACGAGCACGATAGTCGCCTCCTTTGACCGTGTCGTTGAACAGACGTTGCACGCTGTCACCGTCGTTTGGATAGTTTTTGGCAGCGTTTATTCCGCCTTGCGCGGCTATGCTGTGGGCGCGACGAGGGCTGTCCTGAATGCAGAACACCTTCACATTGAAGCCCATCTCGCCAAACGAGGCAGCGGCCGAAGCGCCAGCCAGGCCGGTGCCCACCACTATGATGTCAAGCTTACGTTTATTGGCCGGATTAACGAGTTTCTGCTCGTTTTTATATTTTGTCCATTTTTCCGAAAGCGGACCTGCGGGTATCTTTGAGTTTAATTCCATACTAAACAATTAACCAATAATAAATTACAACTGAGGCAAACATAAGCACTATGATGATGGCAAAGAAGTTGCCGAGCCATTCGATGCGGCGCTGCCACACATGATTGTTCCACCCTATCGACTGCATCACGCTGGCGATTCCGTGCGACAGGTGGAACCATATCGCGACAAGCCAAAGCAGATACATCACGCTGAAGTAGTTGTGCGAAAAGATGAATTTTATCTGATCGATGCCGTCAACCGGAGCACCGCCCTTGATTTCGGCAAGCTGCATCTTCGACCAGAAATCATAAAGATGAAAAGCGAGGCCGAACAATATGAACGCGCCCAAAGCAAGCATGTTTTTCGATGCCCACGACACGCCTTCGGGACGTTCGTTCACGGCATAACGCTGACGGCCGCGAGCCCTGAAATTCTGATAAGAGAGGATAAAGGCATAGATGAGATGCAGCGCCACCAGAAGGGCAAGCCCCATCGTACCGACCAGAGCATACCAGTTGGCGCCTAAAAACTCGCAAATCCAGCGATACCCGTCCTCCGATATAATTGACACCACATTCATGGCTCCATGGAACAGCAGAAAGAACACCAAACCGCCGCCGGTTATAGCCATAATAAGCTTTTTCGTAATTGAGGAAAGACCTTTTTTGTACATTACAGGATGTTTTAAATACAAGCTACAAAAATACGAAAAATTCTTTAAAATCACATGAAGAAAACACGAATTTTTATATAGAGTCTACTCCACTTCGGTCGGAATGACAAAAAAAAAGTGGGCGGCGGCCGTACGGCCGCCGCACTCGAGCAAATTAGGATTATATTAATTGAAAAGCATATAGCTCGGGATTATGCCGAGTGTGAATGTGCCGAGAAGCTCGCCTTCTGCTGAATAGTGCAGAAGATCGCCGTTTTGGACATAGTTCTTGGCATCAGTCAAGTAAATGTCGCCGTTTTGCGGATCAACTTTTATACCGTAAAAGAGTCGGCCTTCTGACATAATGAATGCAGCTTCAGGAAGTTCTGTGGCATCGACCGACATTTTGTAAACATTGAGTGTACCATAGCCTCCATTCATGAAAAACACGTTCTCCCCTGTTCCGTCAATGGCCAGACCATCAGGTGAATCAACGCCTGGAGTAAAATCGAAACGTTTTACGATTTCACGTGTTGCAGGGTTTATACATATCAAAGCAGGATCTTGACCAACTGTAGGATCCCAACCGCCGTTGCAAATCACCCAGATATTATTGTTTTTATCGACAACCATCGCTTTTGGCTCACGAGCCACCTCAATCTCATCAACGAGTGCATCATTCACACAATCAATAACTTGCACTGTATTATTTTCAAAATCAACATAAGATTTTGACCAATTTGATACAAACACCTCATTGTTGATCTTAACCATACATTCGGTTGTTTTTCCAGTATTAATCAATGTTTTGGCATAAGTGACAAGATCCAGCGACCAAAGACCTGGAGATGCCAAATCGGAGACATACGCTTTGTTGTTACCGACAGGAAGCATATATCTAGGCGATGTGAATCCAATTATTTTAGCTTTGTAAAGAATCGTCTGTGCATCAACCTTGTAAATGTACTTACTGTTATTGACTACGATGTACAAGTCGTTGCCGATGATAGTGAGTGACTGCGCCACATCACCGATTGGCGCACCATTCACTCTGAAAAACAAGTTGTTAGCAACAGTGTCTGCCTCTTTGTCATAATATGATAGCGACGAATTAGCATAGGTAAACGTACCCTCATTCGAGATAAACAAGCCTTTTGTCGTCGGTTGCGGAGCCGGCTGCGGATTGTCTTTTTTGCTGCATGAAGCAAATGCTATCGCAATTGCAAAACCTAAAATTAACAGTTTATTCTTCATAATTATTAAAATTTGTAGTTCAAACTAATTTCATAACTCCTGCCCGGCATGGCACGCCAAAGCACGGCCATATAGTCGACATCGGTGAGGTTGTTTATCTTAAACTCGACATTGAATTTACGGATCTGCTTGCCCAAAGCGACATGATGCAAGGTATAAGGCATCAGGCGGAAACCATAGAACTCATTGGCATTCATGGAGGTCTTACGCTCGCCTGAATATTCCATAGTGTAGTTGATGTTCCACGTTTTCCATTTTACTTCCGCGAATGCGTTGGCATGATGCCAAGGGATGTAAATCAACTGCTGGCCGCTCTCGTCGGTGGTATGGCTGTAGACATAGTTACCCGAAACCGAGAAATTCCAATCGTTGATGAAATAATTCAATTTCAGATGAACCTCGGCGCCGTATGCAATCACGGTGGCGACATTTTCCGGAACCCAATATCTGTATGTGGTCGGCACCCATTGTATCCAATCCTTGACCTCGGAATAATAAGCGCCCAAAGTACCATCAACCGAAAATCCTCCGAACTTCCTTGAATACATGAAGTTTCCATCGACGGTGCGACCGTTTTCAGGCTTCAAATCGGGGTTGCCTCCCGGATTCCAATAAAGGTCGTTCAAAGTTGGATTTCTGAAGTTATGGCTATATCCCGCGTTTAATTTCAAGCCTTTGACAAACATCGAGTTATACGACAGCGTCGCTGTCGGGAAGAATCCTGCCGACGCCCAATCGACCCAGTCATTGCGCAATGTGAGACGCAGATCAAGCGGCTTCACCACCTTGCCTGTCACAGCTGCATAAAACGAAAGCACGTCGCGGTCTTTCGTGCCGTCGTAGTTGTTCGACGTCACCTGTTCGTGATCCCATTGCACCTTGGCGTTAAGCTTCCACGACTTATACAAATCCTGATTCAAATCGGCAATCTGGTGAAACACGTTGGCATCGTTTTTCGAGTTGATGGTTGTCGCCGGCATGCCGTTATCGGCATAAGTTTGCAGATAATAATGCTGTTTTTCGTAAAAATATGCCGATTTAACCTCAATCTTACCTGTTTGCCAGTAAGTTTTATATGAAACAAAGTTTCTTGAATATCCGTTTTCGGTGTATTCCTTTGTATTACTATTGACGTTGGGCATTATCTGCGGGCAGTTGCGGTCGCTCCACTGATTCCAAGATACAACGGTTATCAGCGAGTTACGGAAACGCCATTGATATTCCGGCATGAGACCGTAGTCGACAAAGTCGCCGTTTTTTTGCTTCATCACCTGATGCGGGATTACGCCTATGTTGTTGTACTCGAAGTCGTTGTCACTCGATGTACGATAAGCCTTCACCCGCAACAGGTGACTCGCCCATGAATAACCGGCAGTAATGTAAGAGCCGAAAGAATTGAAACTGCCGTAGGTCTGTTTCAGATCGAGGAGCAATCCCTCCCCGAAATGCTGAGTGTTCTCGATGTTGACCGTTCCGCCAAGGCCGCCGCTGTTGGCCGAAGTGCCGCTACCCCACTTCAATGCGACCTGTTCGGTCATAAACACAGGAATGGTGCTGAAGTCAACCTGACCGAGTGTAGGCGCATTGAGTTGGAATCCGTTCCACAACACAAGTGTGTGGCTAGCAGTGGTGCCACGAAACGATGCCGTCGCCACACCGCCAGGGCCGTACGTCTTGATGAAGACGGGGCTGTGCTGGATGAGCAGCTGCGACATGGTGATTGTGTTGAGACGTTTCAGCAGAGCGGTGTCCATCTTGCGTTCCATGGCCTGTTCCGCCTGGTTACGCCGTATCGCGTCGGCGTTGACCTCGACGGTCTGCAGCATGATAGTATCCTGTGCCATTAAGGCAACGGACATACCAAGAAACAGCATTACACACAATTTCTTCATTTTTCTCTGAATTTCCGACCGACTCTTATCCCGAAAGTCTCATTTTGTCTTTGATTTCAGGCAGGTCTTCTGACTCACTCCGTACGCCGGCGTCTTCCCGTTTATATGGGATAAACAGTGACATCTGCAGGCGCTGCAAGAGTTTACAGCAGCGGGAACTGTCCGGGGTTCTCACCCGATTCCCTGTTGGGCCTTATAAAAGGCACCTGAAATCGATTGCAAAAGTAGTAATTATTTTTGAAATAAGAATACTTTTTTATTAAAAAAGTTAACAGTTAACAGTTTACAGTTATCAGTTAATCTACGAGAAAACTAATAACTGTTAATTGTCAACTGTCAACTGTCAACTGTCAACTGTCAACTGATGACTACATCATCTCCCCTCGGAGATACTCATCAATGGCCTTCGCCGCCTTCTTTCCGGCTCCCATTGCCAAGATAACCGTGGCTGCGCCACTCACCGCGTCACCACCGGCATAAACACCGTTACGTGTGGTACGACCGTTGTCGTTGGCGATGATACAGCCGTGCTTGTCGGCGTTCAAACCCGGAGTTGTTCGGAAGATCAACGGGTTAGGCGATGTACCGAGTGCCATGATAACCATGTCGACATCGAGTATAAATTCCGAGCCCTTGATTTCGACCGGACGACGACGACCTGAAGCGTCAGGCTCGCCAAGACCCATCTTCACGCACTTCATGCCATTAACCCAGCCATCTTCGTTGCCAAGAATCTCGACTGGATTGCAGAGCAGGTCGAACTGTATGCCTTCTTCCTTGGCGTGATGCACCTCTTCGGCACGTGCCGGAAGCTCAGCCTCTGAACGACGATACACTATATGCACGTCGGCACCCAGACGCAAAGCTGTACGGGCAGCGTCCATTGCAACGTTACCACCGCCGACCACAGCCACCTTCTTACCTACGTAGTTAGGTGTTTCGAAGCCTTCTTTATATGCGAAAAGCAAGTTATTTCTTGTCAAGAACTCGTTGGCTGAAACGACACCGCAGAGGTTCTCGCCCGGGATGTTCATGAACTTCGGCAGACCGGCGCCAGAGCCGATGAACACTGCATCGAAATGTTCGTCTTTCATCAACGACTCGATTGAAGCGGTACGACCGATGACCACATCTTTGAAGAAGTGACCGCCCAAACGCATCACGTTTTCAACCTCGTGACGCACGACAGTCTCTTTCGGCAGACGGAACGATGGGATACCGTAAGCCAACACGCCGCCGAACTCGTGCAATGCCTCGAACACTGTTACGTCGTAGCCGCGCACCAACAATTCTTTGGCGCAGGTCAAGCCTGAAGGGCCTGAACCGATGACAGCCACACGCTTACCGTTCTTCTTGATTGGTTTAACAAGGCTGATATTGTTCTCACGTGACCAGTCGCCAACAAAACGCTCGAGTTTTCCGATGGCGATAGGCTCAAACTTCACTCCCATCACGCACTTGCCTTCGCACTGAGTCTCCTGCGGACACACACGGCCGCAAACTGCCGGCAACGCTGAATCCTGATCAATGACTTGTGCGGCACCGAGGAAGTCGCCTTCCGACACCTTTTTAATAAAGCCAGGGATGTTGATATTGACCGGGCAGCCTGTCACGCACTGAGGACGACCGCACTGCAAGCAGCGTTGAGCCTCCACAATGGCTTCGTCGGCTGTGTAGCCTAAGCAAACTTCGTCGAAATTGTGAGCACGCACCAGCGGATCTTGCTCGGTGATTTTCACACGATGTTTCTTGTCGCGAGGCTCGTCGAGTATGCCGCCCACATGGCATTTATGACCTTCGGCTTTCTCTTCGTTTTCAAGCTGTTTGTGCTCAACCACGTTGTTGTACATCGACTGACGTTTCATTGCCTCAGCGAAGTCAACCTTAGCGCCGTCAAACTCAGGACCGTCGACGCAAGTGAACTTGGTCTGGCCACCCACGCTGATACGGCAGGCACCGCACATACCTGTTCCGTCAACCATCAAAGCATTCATTGACACTGTACACTTGATGTTGAGTTTCTGAGCAAGTTGGCTCACAAACTTCATCATGATCATAGGGCCAATGGCTATGCACTCGTCGTAGTGATTGCCTTCATCCACAAGACGTTGCAGCATATCGGTGACAACACCTTTATATTCTGAAGAACCGTCATCTGTTATGACGTAAAGATTTGACATTGACGAAAGTTCATCTTCGTAAACAAGGAGGCTGTGAGTACGTGCGCCAATAATGACGTCGGCTTTCACGCCGTTATGATACAACCATTTCACCTGCGGGAAGATTGGGGCGATACCCACGCCGCCGCCGATGAACACGTATTTCTTGGTCTTACGCTCCTCGTACGACATGTGAATGAACTCCGAAGGACGTCCGAGAGGGCCCACAACATCGAGGAAAGTGTCGCCGACCTTGTATTTTGCCATCTCCTGAGTGGATTTTCCGATAGCCTTGAAAACAATAGTCACAGTGCCGTTCCAAGGGTCGTTGTCACTGATTGTGAGCGGTATACGCTCAGCTTTTTCTGTCATTTTAATAATCAGGAACTGCCCTGGCAATGCCGCTCTCGACAGACGAGGCGCTTCAATTTCCATCATAAAAGTGTCCTGTGCTAATTCTTTCTTGTTGACTATCAGATACATAATATAAAAGTTTTAAATTAAATCCCTAAAATTGTGTCCAAAATGAACTACAAAATTAGGGATTATTTTTAATAAAAACAAAAATTTTGAAAAATTTTACCTCACCACAATCCGCTGCACACTAGTGCCGTTTTCGGTTTCGATGCGGAGCATGAAAACACCGTTTCCAAATTGTGACAAATCAATCTGATTGTCGGTAGTTTCGAAAACTTTCTGACCCAGAGCGTTCATCACCATTACGTTTTTGACATCATCGGCATCAATATTGACGATGCCGCTTGTAGGATTAGGATAAACTCCAACATTGACATCAAGTTCATCCACTTCGTCGGTTGTCACTTGCACGTAGTCGTGAATTCCGTCAATAGACATGGCCGGTTCTGATTCGCAATGATGTCCGCCGGCTATGGTATTAACCGCAGTCACCTTATAATATTGGTTCACCGACACAATGTCATTATCGACATATGATGTCTCGTCTCCGCTGGCATACCCTATCATGCTGTAATTCACTCCATCCGAAGAACGGTAAATATTATACCAATCGGTTACGCTGGCCGTACCTGCCCATACTGCATTGGTGACCGTGATATTGTCGATGACAAGTGCATAAGCCGCCACTGCTGAATGATGACGGAAGCCAAGGAACACCTGCTGCCCGGCGTAAGCCGACAAATCAACAGTGTATTTCGAATACGGATTCGATGTAGTCCATGTGTTCAATGTGGTGATATTCATTCCGTCTGATGACGCGACCACGAAACTGAATGTCTCGGCGGGATAACTCGGGTCGAAACCCGCCGCATAAAACTCGACATGTGCATTCGGAAGAACCGTCGTCAGAGGCATAAACGCGTAGTTATCAGGAGTAAGATTGCCATAACCGTCAATATACGAGAACGATGCCAACGAAGCGTTGGTTCCTGTGGCATTGACACTTCCGTTAGGTTCCATGCCACCTGCGGCGTAGACACCGAAAACAAATCCGTCGCCGTCAGCATCGAGGAACGACCAGCCCTGCGGATCGTCTTCAAAGTCGGTAAATATTTCGCGTTCCCAATTTAAAGTGACTGCTGGTCCATTATAACTTGCCGACAGATTCTTTGGAGCCATGCATTCAAGTTGCACAGTGGCGCACTGAGGTGATGCAAGAGCGTAATAAGTACCGTCAGTCTTGCTTCCCTCCTGGATGACGCAGATGCAATATTCAGAATTATAACGGTTTACCATGTGAGTGAAGCTTGTCTCGCCATGGTTGAGGGTTGCGAGGAGTTCACCATTGGCATAAACCATAGCGCCTTTGGCCGGACGTATGATTGATGCCTCAACGCCAGTGATGCGGATGTCGTCGACATAGATATAATAAGTATCGCCAGTGGTGTTGAAATGACGCAAAGCGATATAAATCTGCTGTCCCGCGTAAGCTCCAAGATTTACAGAATACTCTGTGTAACTGCCAGTGCTGTTCCATTCCTGAACCATAGTAAAATCAGATGGATTGGTGTTGCCAGCTGTCGACACTGCCACACCGAAATGTTCCGGATCAGGAGCGATGCCTGGCATGTCACTGTCTCTCAACATAAATGAGAACACGGTGTTTTCTGTAGCAGTGAGATGTGGTGTCACGAGGAAGTTATCAGGGTTGAGAGACCCGACGTTTCCAGTCATCCATGAATCTGACTTAAGACAGTTGCCGCCGCCATAGCCACCATAAGGATAAATCTTGAAATTGTAACCGTCGTGGTTAGCGTCAATTAAAGTGAGGTCTGACATTGTGCTGTCGGCAAAGTCGTAGAAGAGCTCGTCAACGACATAAGACGAATTCATCATCGGAAGTGTCCAGCTAAGGTTGACTGACGATCCGTCGCTGTTGGCGTGTAGACCCGTCGGAGAGCCTTGGAAACCGGCACCTGAGCGGAAAGTCCAATCAGTGGATTTGCTCAGAGTGGCACCAGATTGGTATGTTGCCGTGATGGTGGTATTATGTGCCGAGCCGTTTGCGAAACCTTCCGTATTCAAGAGATATTGAGTTCCTGTAACATTGTTTGCGACTACATTGCCATCAAGTGCAATGCTGCAATTGATAAGCGGGTCATGAGCCTGAGGTCCAACGAAAATATCATCCACGCAGAGGCAGAAGTTATCCTGACTGTTGAAGTGACGGATGGCGATATAGATATTCTGTCCGACGTAAGCGTTAAGGTCGACCGAATATTCATGCCAGCCGCCTTGTTTCGCTGTCATAGTCCACTCCTGCAAC
Source organism: Bacteroidales bacterium (assembly GCA_017616735.1). Classification (GTDB taxonomy): domain Bacteria; phylum Bacteroidota; class Bacteroidia; order Bacteroidales; family F082; genus Limimorpha. The sequence continues at coordinate 5,925 of JAFZXP010000023.1, read as the reverse complement.
ATAGTAAAATCTGACACTGAGGTTCCTGTCGTCGACACCGCGAGTCCGAAATGGTCGGCCGGATAAGCCTCGTCCAACGCGCAGGCATAGAATGTAACAAAGTGGTTGGCGGCAGTGATGGCAAGGTGCGGCGAAACGAGGTAATTATTAGGATTCAATGCGCCGGAATAGCTGCTGTAGGAATATGACAGCACCACACCGTCCGAACCGTTGCGACCATACCCCTCTCCTAGTGGAGAAAGCGTCCAGTTATAGCTGTCGCCGTCGGCATCTATGGTTTTCCAACCAACCAATTGGCCTTCGACATAGTCGTTTTCGAAATCGAAAGCATAGCCATCGGTGCCGGTGTTGTAAAATGGCGCGTTAAATATCACGTAACCTGATGCGGACACGTAGTTTTGCACGCCTTGTTGCGCTCTGGCTTCAAACGAAGCGAGCATTAAGAGAGCTGTCATTATTGACAGCAGAGTAATTTTTCTCATTCTGTTGATTATTAGTAAGTTATAATTGAATTGTCATTTAATAAACAACGGTGACATTTTCATTGCCGATTCGCACTTTCAGCCAACGCTCGATTTGGTTGCGTAATTCCTCGCTAATCTTATCATCGCTGGTTATCAGAGCCACGATATGCTCTGTTTCCTCTGCCGTCTCGGCATCAACGGCAGAGCCTCTGGTGAGACTAAGGCTGGTTATCTCAGGATGCTGCGCAAACAATTCGCGTGCTATTGCAAATGAAGGCAGTTCCTTTTTAGCGAACATATTCAAACGTACGTTAAGCTTTGCTATGCTGTCGTTGAGCATCTTTATCTGCTTATCTGCATGCTCGTAAATGCCTTTCACTATTTCAGTCTCGTCAATATCATTACGCACCACCGTGGCATCTTCATGGATTATGATTTGTGCTCTGGTGAAGCCAAACGCATTGGCTTCGCGATAAAGTGCTTCCTTGGCTTCATCCGACAGCGACTCACCTGCCACATACAGCTCGATTACGGGCGATTTACGATTATAAACAGTCTTGTGATCATATACAAAACTTTTGCCCATATTCTTGTTGTTTCTCACCAATGTGGCCGCGTTGATTTTGAAGTTGTTTTCCTTAACAACGCTTACAGCCGTTATAATACTTGGCACAACAATTATAATTATTATAACGAAATACCAGCCTTTTTTTATGCGCTGATGTTTTTCATCGGCGAGCACCACCGTAGGAAATCTGAACAATTTCACAGCAAAGAAGGTTGCCATGGCGATGAAAATGGTGTTGATTATAAACAGATATAATGCTCCGCCTATGTACACCAAGCTCAAGCGCGAGATGCCATAACCGACTGTACACAAAGGCGGCATAAGAGCCGTGGCGATAGCTACGCCCGCAATCACAGTGCCTTGCTTCTTGCGCGATGTCTCGAGTATGCCTGCAAAACCGCCGAACAAAGCAATCAACACATCGTAAATGGTCGGTTTGGTACGTGCCAGGAGTTCCGACTGATTTTCAAGTGTCAGAGGGCTCAACAGGAAGAACAAGGTGGATGCAATAATGCTTATCACCACCATAACAGCAAAATTCTTCAGTGAATCGACAAGTAAATGGTTGTCTTCAGTGCCAAGGCCCAAGCCCATGCCCAAAATCGGCCCCATAACAGGCGATATCAACATTGCACCTATGATGACCGGAATCGAGTTGACATTCAAACCTACCGAAGCTATCACTATGGCGCAAGCCAAAATAATCGCGTTAGGTCCGCGGAATTCTATATTGTTTCGAATTGAATTATCAGCTGTATGATAATCGACATGATCCCACACATCAACGAGAGCTATCATTCGACGTAAAAAATTCTTCATAGCGTTGGTGTTTAGTGACGAAATTGCAAAAATACTAAAAAATTCGCACCTGATTGTTAAATATTTCATATTTTTGCACCATAGTAGAAATAAAGATTTAAAACTTAAATAACAAAATGAAAAGGACATTATTGATAATCAGCATTATGGCTTTTGCCATTTGCAATGCAGTCGCAGGATCTGTCGATTGCGATCGTGCGATGCAGCTTGGCCAACGTTTCACCAAGGCCAGCCAACTCAACTTATGTTACACTTCAGCCACACGTGACGCCGTTGATTACTATGTATTTAACATCGATGGCGGCGGCTTCGTTATCATTGCCGGCGACGACCGTGTGAAGCCTATTTTGGCATACTCAACAACGGGTAGCTTCGACTCAAGCAATGTATCCGACGGTTTCAGCTTCACACTGAACGGTTTCTGTGAAGAAATCCAATACGTCAGAGAACATAACATTGAGGCCACGGCCGACATCAAAGCCGAATGGAAATCGGTGGCCGAAACTGGCAATATTAAACAAGGAAGAACAAACCGCGCAGTAGTTGAGCCTCTTTGCACGACAACATGGCACCAGAACTTTCCATACAACAGCCAGTGTCCTGAAGATCCTGAGGGTAACGGCGGTCACGTCTACGCCGGATGCGTCGCCACAGCTATGGGACAGGTGATGAAATTCTGGGACTACCCGGCGCAGGGAGAAGGTTCGTACTATTATTATCCTGATGGTTATCCAATGCAGACTGCCAACTTTGGCGAGACTGAATACCACTTCGAGTTGATGCCTAACGACCTCGACTCGCTGAGCACAGAGGAAGATTATTTTTATATCGCACAACTACTGCACCATTGCGGCATTGCTGTGGAGATGATGTATGGAGCCAACGGCAGCGGTGCCTATTCTGGTGACGTGCCTCCAGCGTTACGCACCTATTTCGGATATTCTTGCGACGACCATATCACCAACTATGGCGGTGGCTGGTGGGGTCAAGGCTATTCCAATGAGGAATGGGCTCAGATGCTGAAAGACGGTGGTCTCGACGAAGGATTGCCGTTATATTACAGCGGCCAAGACGACAGTGGTGCCGGTGGCCACGCCTTCGTGTGCGACGGCTATGATGAAAACGACTACTTCCATTTCAACTGGGGATGGAGCGGCAAAGACGACGCCTGGTGCCCTATCGGAGCGCTCAACACCACCAAATACGCTTTCAACCAAATGAATGGTTTCACAGGTCATATCATTCCTAACTCGGAGGAATATCTCAACCGTCCGGAGGAGATCACCGACTTCAACATCGTGGAAAACGACGACATGACCAGCGTCACCATCACATGGACCAACCCTGAATACAGACTCAACGGCGAGCCTCTTGACGATTTCAACATCTACGTCTATCGTGACGGAGAGATAGTCTTCATGAGCGAACCTGTCAAAGGCACCGAGATGGAAATCCAAGACATAAACCTCGAAGAAGGCCTATATCACTATTCCGTAATAGCTGAAAACGAGGCTGGATTTAGCAAGAGAAGCTACTTAGACATCCTGGTAGGCGACAAATGCGACATCATATTCGAGCTCACCGACGATGGCGGCGACGGCTGGAAAGGCGCCTGCATCAGCGTGACAACTGAAGACGGACAGCGTATTGGTGCTGTCACTATGACAGAAGGCTCTGCGCAGACAGTGGTGATGCCGCTTTTGACAGGCAACCTCAACTTCATCTGGAACCACGGATGGTATCACACCTCAGAACAATACGACACCGACTACGAATGCCATTTCGTCATCATGGACGGTGAAGGCAACGAGCTGTACGTTTCAGGCGAACACAACGATGGTGTCTTCATGACCTACGACAACAACTGCGACGACGCTGTGAATGAAGTCATAGCCAACAACGTAAGCCTCTACCCTAACCCTACTAGCGGCCTGCTCAACATCGAAGGCCAAGGCGCGATGACAATCTGCGTCCTCAATGTGCTGGGTCAGAAAATCATGACAATTGAAGCAACAGACAATGCCACCGTTGATTTGAGCGGTTTCGGTGCGGGGATTTATATGGTTAGAATTGAGACAGAAAATGGCATTATGACGGAAAAAGTCAACGTCAGCTATTAGCTATTTTAAGATTCTTTTATAATGATAACCGTTAGCGGTTTCGATTTTCAAGATATAAACGCCGTGTTCCAAATCATCAATCCTAATCTGGTTGTGGTTTGGAACACAATTTTTTATCAATTTTCCGTCAATTGAATACATCTGTAGAGACGATGTGCACATCGTCTCTGTATCGTCGTTTTTAATGTATACTACGTCTGTTGCAGGATTCGGATAAATCACAAATCCATCATTATCAATCTCCTCAACGTCGTCATCGTCTATGGCAATGACTGCCGCCAAGGCGTCTATCCTACCCGACCCGAAATCGTTGCTTTTGTGAACGGATAGCTTCACCGCCGTATTTTCCAAAATCTCGTCGATACGCTCAGGAGTCAGCTCATGGTCTTTCGACAGCATCAGCGCTATGGTTCCTGCCACGCAAGGCGTTGCCATCGAGGTGCCGCTTTTCAGGCAGTAACCGCTGGTACTGCTCCAATCCAACGACTTGACATTCACGCCAGGTGCACATACATCAGGACGGATAAGGCCGATACTAGTTGAGCTGCCAGATGAATATGGATAGTCGTTATATTGCGCCACATCGGTCCATGTTGAAGGTCCGAACGACGACATTGAAGCTATGGCATCGTTGAAATCTACGGCGCCGACGCTTATCACGCAGCTGGTTCCTCCCGGATTAACCATCTGATCTTCATGTAGATACGGTGACGGGCAGTCGCCTGGCGACCAGATATTATGTGGTTTTGGTGACAGACCAGACATCTGGCGGAAGTTGCCAGCACAGATTGCCGCCACCACGCCTGACGCAAGGGTGTTGTCACATGCCTGACGCATCATCAGTTTTATCGAAGCGCTTGGCATAGGTTGTCCGAGCGACATGTTCAACACCTCGGCGCCATGCTCCACGGCAAACTGCATAGCCTCCACCCACATGGTTGGTTCGGTAAGATTGTCTTCGCCATGGAACACCTTCAGCACCATGATTTTAGCGTCAGGAGCGACGCCTGTCTGTGTGCCAGAAGCACCGTTGCCGACGATGGTTCCAGCCACATGAGTGCCATGACCGTGAGTATCCGACGGGTCGTTGTCGTGCTGATAAAAATCGTAGCCATGGTTGGGATATTCAGCGCCACCATCCCACAAATTTCCCTGCAAATCAGCATGATCCAATCTCACACCAGTATCAATAAGACCAATGAGAACGCCTTCGCCAGTGTATCCAAGTGCCCAAACTTGGTCGGCATTCACTTTAGTGACATTTTCAGCTATCTCGCGACCGTCGCCACGCTCAACTGACGCATCAACATCTTCTGATTCAACACATTGAAATTCATCCACCTGATAAACTGCCAAGACATCATCACGCTTTGCCAGCTCGTCAACAAGCCATCCTTCAGCATAGCAACTCACCGAATTGACAATCCACAAAGGACGAATATCTTCAACCAAGCCATTGGTTTTCAAATCATTAAGATGATTTATCAGATCTGCTTGTGATTCTTCCGCTTGATGTTTCAATGTATTCACTACGAAATCGCGGCGTTCGGCTTTCGTTGAAAAAACGTCTGCCATCCGATTTAGCGCAACAGCGTCAGACTGCGCCTTCAAAATAATATTTATCTTGATTTTATCCAGGCCACCGATCGCCTGATTTTGCGCTAATCCGATAAAACCCATTATTATTGCAATAAATGTAAGAAACAGTTTTTTCATATCAATTCCGAATTTTTGCAAATATACAAAAAAATTGTGGGAACAGAATAATTCCATTCCCACAATCATATTAATTAATAAGGTGTCTTATTAATCGTTGTACTCAGCCAAAACTTCTTTGACTTTGTCTGGTGTCAAACGGCCGTAGACCTTGTCACCAATCATAGCGACTGGAGCAAGACCGCAGGCGCCAACGCAACGGAGGCAGTTCAATGAGAACTTTCCGTCAGGTGTTGTG
>JAFZXP010000022.1 GCA_017616735.1 Bacteroidales bacterium | reverse complement strand
TTAGGACTATACGCTCTTGTTATCCTATTGAAAAGTCTGGAAAACTGAAAAAGTGTGATGACAAGCAAGCAAGGTTCACGTCATGGGCGTGAACTGTTTTAGCTTGTTCACACTTGGGCTTTTCCAGACGCCTTCAATAGGGATAAGCGACAAAACAGGAACCGCCCTTTTTTGTTGCCGGCAAGGCGGAACTCCGGAAAGGCAGGCAGCATGAGAAGCAAAGCGACACCCGACAGTTTTCACCTTGGAAAGATTATCAAGCATGAGCTTGCTAAGCAAGGGCGCACGGCAGTATGGTTGGCGAAGCAAGTCAACTGCACGCCCGAGAACCTATACAAAGTCTTCAACCAGCAATGGATAACAATGCCGTTGCTTTTCAAGATCAGCAAGGCGTTGGATTACGACTTTTTCAAGGAGTGTTCGGAGTATTATCATGAGCAGAGAGGGAAATAAATTATCCATAAAAATTTTCATTATTTTAAACTATACTTTAAAATATTTTTGTATTTTTGCAAAGTATACTTTAAGATATTGTTATGGACAAGCAAGTTATCAAAACCATCATTGGTGAAAAACAACAGGAAATCAAAGAAGTAAAGCTATTGCAACGAGGCGAAATCTTTGACTATCATTCACGATATGTACTAACAGGAATTCGCCGCGCTGGAAAGTCATACACACTATATCAGGATATGCTGAACAAGATGTCGTCAGGTGTGGCTCAGGTTGAAGATTTTCTTTATATCCATTTCGAAGATGAACGTATCGCATCAATAGAAGCACCTGAATTGGGATTGATTTTGGACGCGTATTGGGAAATGTACGACCAAAAGCATCCTTACATATATCTTGACGAAATTCAGAATATCATCGGATGGGAAAAATTTGCCAGAAGATTAGCTGAATCGAAACACCATGTCATGATAACCGGCAGCAATGCCAAAATGCTGAGCAAGGAGATTACAACAACACTTGGCGGCAGTTATATTCCACGAGACATTTATCCTTTTTCATTTGAAGAATATCTGCAATATTATAATGTAAAGCTTGACAAAAATTGGGAGTTTAACCCAGAGCAGCGCATCGCTGTTATCCGTCATTTCAATGAATATTTTTATCATGGAGGTTTTGCTGAAAGTTTCGAACAGCAAAACAAACGCGAATGGCTGACATCATTATATCAGAAGATTTTGCTTGGCGACATTGTTGAGCGAAATAAAATCAGGAATCCTCGTGTCCTGAGGCTATTAGCGAGAAAACTTGCAGAAAGCGTGATGCAACCTACAACACTGAAACGTTTGGAAAACATCATAAAATCAACGGGAGACAGCATTAGTCAAACTGTGTTGAAAGATTATCTTGGATATATGGAAGATGCTTATCTAGTTTTTTCCATACCAAACCTCATATCGCCTCTTACCGAGCAACAGACCATAATGAAGCGCTATTTTGCCGATAATGGTATTCTGAACAATTTCTTTATCGATGGAGAGACAAAGCTACTTGAAAACATTGTGGCGATACAGCTGAACAAAATATATCACAATACAGAGGATGAAACCAGATTGTTCTATTATAATAAAAATGTCGAGGTCGATTTCTGCATTCCTGAGATTGAGCTTGCAATACAAGTGTCTTACACAATAGATGACCTTGTTACCTACGACAGAGAGGTTGGCGGAATAATCAAGTTTCTCAAAGCCTTCAAGAACTATCATGGGATTATAATCACATGGGACATTGAACGTCAGATAACAGAAGACGGTATTAGCGTTAATGTTGTGCCAATATGGAAGTGGCTGCTGAATAATAAATAGGTTATCATAGACAAAAATAAATGAATAAGGCGCCGATGCATCGCATCGGCGCCTATATTATTCTCTAAACTCTAAACTTTAAACTCTACACTACCTCAGCACATCTCCAGCACCGCGTCAGTGACATACTTCAACTGTTCGTCGGTGAACTCGGTGTGGATTGGGAGAGCTAAAACGTGGTCGCAGAGATATTCGCAGACAGGGAAGTCGCCCTTCTTGTAGCGCGGGTCGGCGTAGGCTTTCTGCATGTGCAGTGCCACAGGGTAGTAGATGGCGCAGGCTATGCCTTTCGACTGCAGGTGCTCCATCACCTTGGCGCGGTCCAAACCATTCAAAACCACCACATACTGGTGATAGACGTGATTGGTGAAAGAGGCTGTCTTAGGTGTGATAATCTTGTCGGTCTTTGAGAAAGCCTTCTCGTAATATGCGGCGGCATACTGACGGGCTGCGATGTATTCATCGAGATGTTTCAACTTGATGTCGAGCACGGCTGCCTGAATGGCGTCCAAACGTGAGTTGACGCCGATGTAATCGTGATAATAACGGGTTTGCATGCCGTGGTTCACAACAATGCGCATCATATTGGCAAGATTGTCGTCGTTGGTGAAGATGGCGCCGCCGTCGCCGTAGCAGCCCAAATTCTTTGAAGGGAAGAACGAGGTGCAGCCAATGTGACCGATGGTGCCCGATTTCTTCACTGTGCCGTCCTTGAAGGTATAGCTGGCTCCGATAGCTTGAGCGTCGTCTTCAACCACATAGAGGTTGTGGCGTTTGGCAATATCCATGATGGCATCCATGTTGGCGCATTGTCCGAACAGATGCACCGGCACAATGGCTTTGGTGCGAGGAGTGATAGCACGCTCCACGGCTGCCGGATCCATGCAGTAGGTGTCCTTGTCGACATCAACCACCACCGGGGTGAGACGCAGCAACGCGACCACTTCGGCTGTGGCGATAAATGTAAACGAAGGGGTGATAACCTCATCGCCAGGTTTTAATCCGAGAGCCATAAGGGCAACCTGAAGCGCATCGGTGCCGTTGGCGCAAGGAATCACATGCTTAACATTGAGATATTGCTGTAAATCTTCCTGAAATTTTTGAACAAAAGGACCGCCGATAAAGCCGGCAGTTGAGAGAATCTGCTGGATTGCTGAATCCACCTCTGGCTTGATTTTATTGTATTGACCAACGAGGTCAACCATTGGGATTTTCATCATAGTACTATATATTTAAGGTGCAAAAATAGAAAAAAACTTTTATTGTCAAAAAAAATTTTAAGAAAATGTTGTGCGAGTGAAAAAAAGTCGTAATTTTGCACCTCGTTTTGAAAAGTAAAAGAAACAAATAAAATATTAGAGAGATGTCAAGGATTTGTCAAATCACAGGAAAGAAAGTCATCAGTGGAAACAATGTTTCACACTCTAACAAGAAGACCAAGAGAACGTTTTCTCCTAACTTGAAGATTAAGAGATTCTACGTTCCTGAGTGGGATGAATGGGTTGTTTTGAAGGTCTCTGCAGCAGGTCTGCGCACCATCGACAAGAAAGGCGTTTATCAGGCAATGGTCGACGCAGCGAAAGATGGCAATCTGAACCGCTGGTAAGATATGACTATTAAAAAAAGAAGCCGTCTGCAATAAGGCGGCTTTTTTTTGTTCGTAATCCAATAAAAATAAACGACAAACGTTATACTAAACGTGTATAAAAAACTGATTCTTTTCATATTACTACTCCTTCCGACTTTTGTCTTCGCACAAAAGCCTACTGGTGTGTTGTATGGAAAAATCACGGGTGAAGACGGCAAGGCCATCGAGCTGGTCAACGTGGCTGTGCAAGGCACATCTTACGGCGTGGTATCCGATCATCGTGGCAACTATAGCCTTACATTGCCGGCCGACACCTTGATGAATGTTGTGTACTCGTTTGTGGGATATGAAGAGATAAAGCTGGATGTCAGGCTCAAAACAGACGAGCGCCGCAAGAATGACGTGGTGATGAGCATAACCTCGACCATGCTGCCTGAGGCCACTGTCCGCGATCAGGCAATCAACACCTCAACCATCACCAAGCTTGACGCAAAAGAAACAGTGCTGTTGCCTACGGCTGGCGCCGGTGGAGTGGAGGATATGGTGAAAACTCTGGCTGGCGTGAGCTCCACCAACGAGCTCAGCTCGCAGTACAATGTGCGAGGCGGCAATTTCGACGAAAACCTCATCTACGTAAACGGAATTGAGATTTACAAACCATTCCTTGTGGGCTCGGGGCAGCAGGAGGGACTCAGCTTCATCAACTCGCGCCTGGTGTCGAACATCGACTTTTCGGCAGGCGGTTTCTCGTCGGAATACGGCGACAAGTTGTCGTCGGTGCTCGATATCACTTACAAAAAGCCGACTACACCTGCGGGCTCGCTCTCACTCAGCCTGCTCGGCGCCGATGCGCATGCCGAAGGACGCGCCTTCAAGAATAAGATGAGCTACCTTATCGGAGCAAGATATAAAAACACAAAATATCTGCTCGGCAATATGGACACCAAGGCCAATTATCAGCCCAACTTTATTGATGTTCAAGGCCTTCTGACATATAGTTTCTCACCAAAATTTGAGATTACGGCTCTGGGATATTACTCGCGCAACAGCTATCTGATGATACCGACCACGCGTGAGACCGATTTCGGCAACCTGCAGGCCTCATACCGTTTGAAAGTTTATTTCGACGGTCAGGAATTGAGCCGTTATACCACGGGTTTGGGCGCAGTGTCGTTCAATTACAGCCCCAACGAAGACCTCAACCTCAAACTGATAGCTTCGGGCTATTCGGCGGTGGAGTCGGAAACCTACGACATCCAGGGGCAGTATTGGATTGGGCTTCTTGAAACCAATCCGGGCAGCGAGGAATACGGCAACGTAATCAGCAACCAAGGCGTCGGAACATATATTGAGCATGCCCGTAACGCATTCTATACCAGAGTGTTAAGCCTCGATCATAAGGGCGCTTACACTTACAACGGCAACACTTTGAAGTGGGGCGTGCGCTATCAGCATCAGTATTTTGACGACATAATCAACGAATGGGATATGGTCGACTCGGCGGGCTATACCCAGCCGCACATAATCGACTCGATCTTGAATCCCAACAATCCGATGCAGACCCCGTTGGAACTGAAAAATGTTTCAAAAGGCCATAACGAGCTGTCGGTCAATACTTTAGAGGGATATTTGCAAAACTCATGGCAGTTTGAAAACGAGAATGGCAATGTGTGGGTGCTAACGGCCGGATTGCGAGCCAACTATTGGGGTTACAACGGCTCGGTCAACATCAGCCCTCGTGGCGGCATAGCCTTCCAACCCGCCAAATACACCAACATGACCTTCCGCCTGTCGGGCGGTGTCTATGTGCAGCCGCCTTTCTACCGTGAGCTGCGTATGTTCGACGGCAGCCTTGTCGGCAAAGACGAGGCCTCGGTGCAGAAATCGTATCAGGTGGTGTTGGGTCACGAGTACAACTTCATCGCATGGGACCGTCCGTTTGTGCTGACATCGGAGATTTATTACAAATATCTGAAAGACATCATTCCTTACGAGGTCGACAACATCAGAATCAGATATTACGCCGATCAGAAAGCCACAGGCTATGCCACAGGTATCGACCTGAAAATCAACGGAGAATTTGTGAAAGGCATTGAAAGCTGGGCTTCGGTGTCGTTGATGAAAACCGCCGAAAACATTAAATATTACATCGATTTGGACGGCAACATACTGTCGCAAACCGACATCAACTCGGGGGCCGACTACGACCACGACACCATTATCAGCGGCATTCCGCGTCCTTCCGACCAGCGCCTAAACTTCGCTATCTTCTTCCAGGATTACATCCCGTTTATCCCGTCGTTCAAGGTTAACCTGAAGCTCATCTTCGGCACCGGCTTGCCGTTTGGCGCACCCGAGTCGCAGCGCTACCAGCAGAAGAACCGCATGTCGCCATATCGCCGTGTGGATATTGGCTTCAGCAAGCAGCTGATAGGCGAGTCAACCTCATTCAGAAATCCGAAAAATCCTCTTAAATACATCAAAAATTGTTGGCTTAGCCTGGAAGTGTTCAACCTGCTGGGTGTGAACAATGTAAGCTCGTACATGTGGGTGACCGACGTGTACAACATCCAGTATGCCGTGCCCAATTATCTCACCAACCGACAGCTTAATCTAAAGCTTATCATGGAGTTCTAATTTTTTTTATTGGAATGTTGTTAAAACAAGGATTAATTAGTATTTTTGCAACTTGTTAATTCGATATTCTAAATAAAAATATGAGAAAATTTTATATATTACTGATAATCACTGTATTATCGCATGTGGCCTTTGGGCAGATGAAGCAAAAGGAGATTGATGCGATAAAAAACGACACCACTTTGTATTGGGGTATGGGTCGCATGTGCAATTCGTTGGGCGAGGCTACCGATTTGGCCAGGGAGGCTCTTTATGAGAATATCGCCAAGAATTGCGACTCGCATCCTATTTATCTGGCTGATAATGGTGACAAGCAGCTGACAAACATCATCATGACTTTTAAGGAGCGCATCGAGGACAAATCGACCGAGAAAGCCATTGTTGAGAATGACGACAAGGAAGAATACCAGTATATCGTCTGGATGCGCCGCAGAGATTTCAGAAATATGTGTGCCGACCGCAAACACGATATCGACAACTTCATCAGCAAGGGAGTGAAGCAGGAGGAAGAAGCCCGTCTGGAAGACGCCTTGAAGTCGTATTACTGGGGTCTGATGCTCATTTACGCGCATCCTCAAGGCAAGAAACTTCATTTTACAGCCAAAGATGCCGACGGAAACGTTTTGTACGATAATATTGATACCGAGTGGCTTATCGAAAGAATCAGCGGAAGCGATGGCATTTTGAAATCGTTTAATTTCATTGTGCCTAAAGAAGACGCTTACGAGGAAGTGGAAGATGGCGTGATAGTGAAGCTGAGAGTGAAAAACAAACACGGCATGGATGTCAAGAGTCTGCGCTGCGATTGCTACAACGGGCGTAAATTCATCCCCAACACTGTGCAAGACGGCAAGTTGCTGGTGCAGCTAAACGACAAGAGCACCAAGACTCTCAAAATTAAGGTCAACTATTCTTTTGAAGAGGATGCCAAAAAGATGAATATCGATGTGTCGAATGCACTGACACTCATCAAGGGACCTCGTTTCTCGAACAACATCAACGTGGAGCTCAACAAGAAGCAGAAGGTGGAGCCCCAAAAAGAAGACGGTAACTGGAACCAGATTGAGAAAAACCGCGATGTGGCCAAAGCCTCGTATCTCGAAAAAATGCAAATCATCGAGCAGGCTATGCGTAGCGGCGACATCGCCTCGGCACGCGGATGCTTCTCGGAGAGCGGTTACAATATGCTCGACACCTTGTCGCGTTACGGCAAGATGACAGTTGTAGGCAAGCCTGAATACAAGTTTTTGAAATACAACGACGAGGTGCTGTGCCGCAGCATCACCGTGAAGTTCGATTTCCGCAATACCCCAAGTTTCTCGCAGGATGTGGTGTTTCGTTTCGACACCATCAACAAGGTGGTGACATCGCTGGCTTTCCGCCTTTCTGACCAGGCCGAGTATGACATTGTATCCAAGTCGAAATGGCCTGAGTCGTCGAGACTTTTGCTTGTCAACTTCCTCGAAGACTATCAGACGGCTTACGCCTTGAAACGTCACCGTTATCTTGAGAGCATTTACTCGGACGACGCTCTTATAATCGTGGGACGTTTTGTGAAGAAGACCGAGATCCCCGACCGCATGACGCTCAAACAGACAAAAGAAGAGGCTGAGCTTACCAGATACGACAAAAACACATATATGCAGAACCTGCGTACCTGTTTCGGCAACAACGAATACATCAGGTTGCGTTTCACCGAAACCGACTTTAACCGTGCCAACAACACCAGCGAAGTGTACGGCATCAGAGTGAGGCAGGAGTACTTCTCGTCGTCATACGGCGACGTGGGCTACCTGTTCCTGTTGGTCGACCTTCGTGGCGCCCAGCCGCTTATTCACGTGCGAGCCTGGCAGCCCGACAAAGTTGACCTCGACAAATTGATGAACATGGGTGATGTGAGATTTAATTAGTTTTATTATCTTTGCAAGTTAATTTTTTACAGATATGTTAACAATACCTTATATCAGAGAACATAAAGAGGAGTGCATTGAACGCTTGAGTATCAAGAACTTTACTCGTTTTGAGCTCCTCGACGAGATTTTAGCGCTTGACGATGAGCGTCGCAAGACACAGCAGGAAAACGACGAAGCTTTGGCTGAAGCCAACAGCATAGCACGTCAGGTGGGCGATTTGTGCAAACAGGGCAAGGCAGCCGAGGCGGCACCTATGAAAGCTCGTGTGGCCGAGTTGAAAGAGTTTACGAAAGTTAAAAGCGAGCGTCTGGAGGAGTTGAAAGATCTCATCCAGAAGAAGCTTGTTGAGATACCGAATACACCTAATTTGCTGGTGCCGCGCGGTAAGACAGCCGCCGACAACCTGGTGGTGAGCGAAGAGGGCAAGATGCCTAATCTGCCTAAGAACGCACTTCCGCACTGGGAGCTGCTCAACAAATACAAACTTGCCGACTTCGAACTCGGCAACAAGGTGACAGGTGCCGGTTTCCCGTTCTACACTGGCAAAGGCGCACGTCTGCAGCGCGCTCTGATTAACTTCTTCCTCGACGAGGCTGTGAAAGACGGCTACTACGAGGTGCAGCCGCCAATCGTGGTGAACGAGGCTTCGGCCTATGCCACTGGCCAGCTGCCTGATAAAGAGGCTCAGATGTATGCGGTGCCGTTGGATAAGATGTACATGATTCCGACTGCTGAAGTGCCGGTGACCAACATCTTCCGCGATGTGATTGTGCAGGAAAACGAGCTCCCGATCAAGCGCGTGGCTTATTCCAACTGCTTCCGTCGTGAGGCCGGCTCATGGGGCAAGAACGTGCGCGGCTTGAACCGTCTGCATCAGTTCGACAAGGTGGAAATCGTTGAGATTGCACATCCTGACAACTCGTACGACCGCCTCGAGGCCATGAAGGAACATGTGGCAGGCTTGCTCCGTAAGCTTGAGCTGCCATTCCACGTGTTGCGTCTTTGCGGCGGCGACATGAGCTGGACATCAGCAATGACTTACGACTACGAGGTATGGTCGGCAGCGCAGCAGTTGTGGCTCGAGGTGAGCTCGGTGTCGTGCTTCGAGACATTCCAGTCGAACCGTATGAAGCTCAGATTCAAAGATAAAGACGGCAACATCCGCTTGGCTCACACCTTGAACGGCAGCGCCCTCGCACTTCCGAGAATCGTTGCGGCATTGCTCGAAAACAACCAGACAGAAGACGGTATTTTGATTCCTAAGGCACTTCAACCATATACAGGCTTTGAAATTATCAAGTAAAATATTGACTATCATAGGTTTGGTCTTGATGGTGGCTTGCACTTCCAAGTCACCGTCAAGGCAAATCCACGCCATGCTGAAGCGTGTCGATGTGGCCGAGAGCCGCGTGAATAAGTTGTACGACAATGATTTCAGTTATCTTGTGAAAGAATTCGAAGCGCTCGACAGCCAAAATGCACATGCCAAAGACATCAGCTACGAGATGGATTTGATGCAGGCATATTTGCAACAGTTTGAAACATACAGGGTTGTGATGCTTGAAGATGTCGAACTTTCGAGAAAGCAGCTCAACAACCTTAAATCTGACGTGAAATCGGGCCGGTTTGACGACAATTTGGCGAACAAATACATAGCCGACGAAGAAAGTGCTTTGCACAAGCTGGAAGCCCAAATCGATTATTTTCAGGAAAAGTTTGACGCGCAAAAGGAAGTCGTGCAACGCTTGAGGAAGGAGTAGACATGAGATTGTCAGGCTTTCCACGATTACTGCTGATTGCATTGTTCGGCATTTTGGTGTTCAATCAAAACGCGTATTGCCAGACAGTTAAGGAAAGTCAGGTGAATGAACGCTTGGCGCGCGAGTTCTACTATCGGAAAGAGTACGACAAAGCCAGAGACCTCTATAAAGACCTTTACGACACTTACAATCAGATCAACTATTTTACGGCTTATGCCGATTGCCTGATTCTTACAGGCGATTATCAGACGGCCGAAAAAGCCTTGAAAGCCTTCCTGAAGAAAAACCCCGGCAACTGGAAATCGCAAGTCGACTTGTCTTATGTTTATTCGCAACAGGGCGAAAACGACAAGGCCGACAAACAGTTGAACCGAATCATCAAGGATACGCCCGCCAATAAAGGCTCGATAAAAGAAGTGGCCAACTTGTTGAGAGCCAGAAACTTCAACGATGAGGCCATAGCGTTGTACGACAAAGGGGCCAAGGATCAGAAAATCAATTACAGTTTCAGTATTGAAAAGGCGTACGCCTACAACGCCATACTTGACTTCGACAATGCAACCGACTGCTATCTCCAGTATTTGAAAGAGAATCCCGAGCAATACGAGATGGTGAAAAACCGTCTGCGGGTGATGATGATGTACGACCTCAACGGCAATGTGAACGATATAATCAGGGTGGCATTGCTCAGAAGAACTCAGGAAGAGCCTGAAAATGAGGAGTTTGCATCGCTGTTGATGTGGTTCTCTCTGCAAATGCAGGATTACGACTTGGCCTTGATGCAGCTTAAAGCATTGGACAAACGCGGTAAGGGCAATTATGAAAACGACATTCTTTACATAGCCCGAATTGCCAGCGACAACCGGCAATACGACATTGCCAAGGATGCTTACGGATATGTGCTGCAGAAAGGGGATGAGGGCGTGTTTTACGTTGACGCCACAGTCGGGCTTCTCAATACTGAATACACTGAGGCCGTGGCCCGGGGCAACCACGACGGGGAGTTTTACGAGAAATTGTCGAGGCGCATTGACGAAGCTTTACAGAAGATTGGGATGACAAATGCGACTTTGTCGCTGATAGCGGTGCAGGCACGTGTGATGGCCTTCGAATTGAACAGATTTGACGATGCGACGGCATTGCTCAATCAGGCTTTGACGATGAATATGGCGCCTTTGCACCAGGCCGAGCTGAAACTTGAGTTGGCCGACATATATCTGTTTACCGACGAGGTGTGGGAGGCTACCTTGCTTTATTCGCAAATAGAAAAAGCCATGAAAAACGAGCCGATAGCTCATGAGGCGAGGTTTAAGAATGCGCAACTGCGTTATTTCATAGGCGAATTTGAATGGGCCAACGCCTCGCTCGACATTCTGAAGTCGGCTACATCGAAGCTTGTGGCCAACGATGCCATGACGCTTTCGCTGACCATCAGCGACAACCTGGAATACGACACCATTGCTTTGCGACGTTTGGCAAAGGCCGATTTTTATATGTATCAGCGTAAATACGTCTTGGCCAACCAGATGCTCGATTCGGTTGCGGCTTATAATCCCAACGAGGTGAGCCTGCCCGCTGTGTTTTACCGAAAGGCAAAAATAGCTGTAGATGAAGGTGAATTGGAGCTTGCCGACAGCCTGTACAAGCGGGTTTACGAAGGTTATGCCGATAGCAATATTGCCGACCAGGCTTTGATAGACGATGCTCAATTGCTTGAATATCAGTTGAATAGAAAAGAAGAGGCGATGGAGTGCTATTCGCGTCTTTTCGATTATTACACCGCCAGCGTTTATGTGGCGCAGGCGCGCAAGAGCTACCGCCGCCTGCGTGACGAAATAAAATGATGATTATGGAAAACTACAACAATATCGATTTGGTGAGGCCCAAAAAAGCCCTCGGACAGCATTTCCTGGTCGATTTGAACATCGCACACAAGATAGTTGACGCTTTGTCGACCGACCACGACGTGGTGATTGAGGTTGGCGCCGGAATGGGAGTGCTGACGCAGTATCTTGTTGAAAATCAGTTGAATAAGCTGCAAGTTGTGGAAATCGACAAGGAGTCGGTTGAGTTTCTGAAGAAAAAATTCCCTGAGCTGGAAGGACATTTGGTGCTTGGAGATTTCCTGAAGTATGAGATGCCTGAGGGCGACGTGGGCGTCATCGGCAACTTCCCTTACAACATCAGCTCGCAAATCTTTTTCCAAATCTTGAAATACCGCAACAACGTCTCGGAGTGTGTTGGCATGATACAAAAAGAGGTGGCTGAGCGCCTCGCTGCCGGCCCCGGAAGCAAGACATACGGCATTTTGAGCGTGCTTCTGCAGGCTTGGTACGACATCGAATATTTGTTTACCGTTCACGAGAACGTCTTCAACCCGCCACCAAAGGTAAAGTCGGCGGTTATCAGGCTAAAGCGCAACAACGTTAAGGAGTTGGGCTGCGACGAGAAGCTCTTCTTCACCGTCGTCAAGCAGGCATTCAACCAGCGTCGCAAGACTTTGCGCAACTCTTTGCGCTCGCTGATTCCGGCGGAGATTATCGACAATGAGATTTTTAACAAGCGTCCGGAGCAGTTGTCGGTGCAGGAGTTTGTGGCGTTGACACGATATTTCGAAAAATCTTAAAAAATAATCTCAAAAATTACCAATATTTAATAATTATTAGTAATTTTGCATCGAAATATTTAAGAATATGAAAACAACATCAGTTGCATTAGGCAGTTATTTCGATGATTTTATTGCTTCTACCATTCAGACTGGCA
>JAFZXP010000021.1 GCA_017616735.1 Bacteroidales bacterium | reverse complement strand
GCCACGGTATTTGCCGTTGGGTGTGAAGTCGCTCTCAATCTCCTCGTATTCGACGCGGAAGAAGTCGGTGCCGTCGTCGAGAGGGTGGGAGATCTTGAAAAACGGCTCCTCAAATGAGATGTCGTAACTCTTTGAATACCTGAAGTTTACGTCTAATACAAAATAAGGCCAGTCGGTGAGGATTTTCTTTGCCTCCATCTTGATTTGCACCTTGTGCGACGCCACATCTGCAAGACTGTCAATCACTTCCATTGGGAAGAGCGGCACGTTGGTGGCGTTGGAGCGCATGAAACTCAGCAGCTTGTCGCGGTTGTTCAAAGGAATGACCATCGTGCGATCACCGAAATCGGTGATGACGAGGACGCCGCGGTCAACATGTATAGCTTTAATGCGCATTTCTTCAAAAATTTTTGCAAAAATACATTTTTTTTTGAAGACCTTAGATGTTAGACCTTAGACATTAGCCAAATTGCCGAAAAAAACTAAGGTCTAAGGTCTAAAGTCTAAAGTCTTTTTGTAATTTTGCAAAAAAATAGATAATGAAAAAACTATTATACTTCATATTGTTGTTATTAGTCATCGCGTCGTGTGGGAGAAGGTCGAATGACGAAAACCTCAAGATTTTCAAGTACAACGAGGCGGCGGGAATCTTGACTTTGGACCCGATTTATGCCAAGGACCAGCCGCATATTTGGGCTTGTAACCAATTGTATAACAGCCTTGTAGCCTTCGACAACGAGATGAACGTGGTGCCGGCGGTGGCGAAGAGCTGGGACATCTCCGAAGACGGCAAAACCTACACTTTTTTGCTTCGCGACGATGTGTTTTTCCACAACGACAGCTGCTTTGACGGGCAGAATAGGAGGGTGGTGGCTCAAGACTTTGAATATTCATTCAACCGATTGATTGACAGAAAGTTAAGTTCGCCAGGAACTTGGATTTTCGCTCAGGTGAAACAAGATGAAAACGGTTACGCTTTCAAGGCGTTAAATGATAGCATTTTTCAGATTGAACTCGACAAGCCTTTCCCGGCGTTTCTTGGCATATTATCAATGACTTACGCCTCGGTGGTGCCTCGCGAAGCAGTGGAGTTTTACGGAGAAAATTTCGGTAGGCATCCGGTTGGAACCGGACCGTTTAAATTTCAATATTGGAAAGAGGGCGTGCGCTTGGTTTTGCGCAAAAATCCTGAGTATTTCGAATTTGAAAATGACGAAAGATTGCCATATATCGATGCCGTTTCGGTGAGTTTTCTCATCGACAAGCAGGTCGCTTTCATGGAGTTTGTGAAAGGAAAAACCGATTTTATGTCAGGAGTGGATGCGCGTTATAAGGACGAACTTCTGACTCGCGACGGCTTTTTGAGAAGCAAATATGAAGACCGTTTTTATCTGATTCGGGAGCCGTATTTGAATACAGAATATCTCTCATTTTACATTGATAATCAAGATGAAAGGGATGATAAAGAGCGCCAAGTGGCGTTGCGTCAAGCGGTGAATTATTCGATTGACAGGGCGAAGATGCTGCGGTATTTGAGAAACGGCATCGGAACTCCCGGGAACGGCGGAATCATACCTGCCGGACTGCCCGGATACGATTCTTTGGGACAAATCGGATATGCTTTCAATCAGCAGAAATCGTTCGAGATTATCGAGAAATATCATCTGCAAGGAAGCGAGATAAAGCTTTATACCACAAAGGAATACATCGATTTGGCTAAGTTTGTGCAGTCGTCGGTGACTGATGTCGGACTGGTGTGCAAAGTGGAGGAGATGATGCCGGCCGCATTGCGTGAAAAGCGCGCCCAATGCAGTCTGCCGTTTTTCCGCTCGTCGTGGGTGGCCGACTACCCTGATGCGGAGAATTATCTCTCGCTTTTCACTACTGAAAATTTCGCTCCGAAAGGTCCGAATTACACACATTATTCGAATCCAAGATTTGATGAGCTTTACGCTAAGGCGATTGCCACTAACGACTTGAAAACCAGAGCCGAAATATATCACGAAATGGACTCTTTGATGATGAGCGAGGCGCCTGTTGTGATACTGTTTTACGACGAGGTGCTGCGCTTTGTCAACAAAAGGGTGAGCTGTTTCGACGGGAACCCCGTGAATTTACTGGATTTGCGGTGCGTTAAAATTGATTGAAATTTTTTTGATAATCAGTGATTTTTGTGTTGGAATTTTTCGTAATTTTGCAGCGCTTTTTTGCGAAAATTATTTGATATGATTAATATTACATTTCCTGACGGTGGAGTCAGACAGTTTGAAGCGGGCGTAACGCCAATGGACATTGCCAAAAGCATCAGCGAAGGCTTGGCTCGCAACGTGTTGTCAGCAAAGGTGAATGACAAGATGTGGGACGCACTTCGTCCAATCAACGAAGACGCTAATATTCAGTTGTTTACATGGAACGACCCTGAGGGAAAAGCTACAGTTTGGCACTCATCGGCTCACCTCATGGCAGAGGCTATCGAGCAGCTTTACAAAGGCGTGAAATTCGGCATCGGTCCGGCTATCGAGAGCGGCTTCTACTATGATATCGACACCGGCGATATGACTCTCACAGAAGAAGACCTCGTTAAGATTGAGAAAAAGATGCTCGAGCTCGCCAAGGAAAAACAGGCGTTTGAGCGTGTTGACGTTTGCAAGGCCGACGCGCTGAAATATTTCACCGAGAAAGGCGATGAGTACAAAGTTGAGCTTATCAACGAGCTTGAAGATGGTACCATAACATATTACAAATCAGGTACTTTCACTGATTTGTGCCGCGGACCACATATCCCTGATACATCATGCATCAAGGCTGTGAAGTTGACATCAATCGCTGGCGCTTACTGGCGTGGCGACGAGAACCGCAAGCAGCTCACACGTATCTACGGTATCACATTCCCGAAGCAGAAAGAACTCGAGGAATACCTTGTTCTTCTTGAGGAAGCTAAGAAACGCGACCACCGCAAACTCGGTCGTGAACTTGAATTGTTCATGTTCACCGACATGGTTGGCAAAGGTCTCCCGATGTGGCTCCCAAGAGGTACAGCTCTGCGTAACCGTCTTCAGGAATATCTCACAAAGATTCAGAAACACTATGGTTATGAGCAGGTTATCACTCCTCATATCGGAAATAAGAATCTTTACGTG
>JAFZXP010000020.1 GCA_017616735.1 Bacteroidales bacterium | reverse complement strand
TCAGCCGTATAAACCGGCTTCACGTTGATATGTTCAACAGTTTCCCAGTCAGGCTTGTAGTCAGCCTTGATGTGTGACTTAGGTATAGCGTTGATATTGATATTTTTGAAATCTGGTTTCATTGCTTACTCCTTTCTCATTTTGTTATACCTAATTTTTTCTGGAAACTCTGTAATGTCTCGAGCACGTTGCTCTTCACGTGGATGAAGTATTCAAGGCCGGCCTCTTTTAGGATGTCGACAGTGCCTTCAGGGTTACCTGCAAGCACCACGATGGTCTCGTTCTTCAATGCCTCGTAAACTTTGAGAGCGTTGCCTTCGCCGTATTCTTCATCAGATGAGCAGATGACCACGATTTCAGGTTTCACCTGACGTGCTGCCTCGATGCCCTCTTCCAAAGTCTTGAAGCCAGGATTATCGACCACTTCGAATCCGGCGCAAGCGAAGAAGTTGGATGCGAAGTTGGCACGAGCCTTACGCATTGCGAGGTTGCCGTATGTAAACATCCAAGCTGTCGGACGTTTGTGGTTCTTAGCGTAGACGTCGGTTGCGTAACGCATTGTCTCAAACTGCTGAGCCACGCGGAAGGTGTCGATGGTGTCTACTTCGGCGTTAGCCTCACGTTTGCAGTCGGCTTTGAACACCCACTCTGCCGGTTCAAACTTCATCGTCTCGGTGAAGTTAGGATACTGGTTGGTACCAAGTATGGTTTCGCGGCGTGTGGCGAGGTTGCTGAAGCGTTTTGCAGCACTTTCCTTGACGATATTTTGGATTGTGCCCTTGCGCACCGATGCGAGGTAGCCGCCTTCGTCCTGAATCTGGAGGAAAACGTTCCATGCCGCGGTAGCGATTGACTCTGTAAGATTTTCAATGTAATATGAACCTGCAGCAGGGTCAGCCACCTTGTCGAAGTGCGACTCTTCCTTGAGGATTAGCTGCTGGTTGCGCGAGATACGGTCTGAGAACTCTGTAGCCTCTTCGTATGTGGCGTCGAATGGAGTGACGCAGAATGAGTCGACACCGCCCAACACTGCCGACATTGTACCTGTTGTGGTACGCAGCATGTTCACGTATGGGTCGTACAAGCTCATGTTAATCAACGCGTTGAAGGCGTGGATACGAATCTTGCAGTTCTCTTCTTTTGCGCCGTAAGCCTTCAGGATTTCAGCCCAAAGCATACGGTAGACACGCATCTTGGCCATCTCCATGAAGTAGGTCTGACCGACAGCCACGTTGAAGCGCATCTTAGGTGCGATCTCGTCGATTGTCATGCCTTTAGCGAGCAGTTGTTCGATATATTCAACACCCACTGCGAGGGCGATACCCATTTCCTGTGAGATTGTCGCACCGGCGTTGGTGAACACGTGGGCGTTCACTCCAATGGTCTGCACGCCCGGAATCTCGGCTTTCGAAAGGATTGCCGCGAGTTCCATATCGGTGTTCTCGTTGATGAACCAGGTGCCGCGACGGATGTAACGTGTCAGCGGGTCGTAGTTCAGTGAGCCACGGATGCCCGGCACTTTCGACATCATCTCCAGCAGAGGCAGATGATATTTGTTGTTGTAGAAGTTGATTTCGACCGCTTCGGCAACTATGCCGTTGAGGAGGCCCGATATCTCGACTGCGTCGTATGGCTTGTCGTATTCGAGGCGGAACGAGAGCGCTGTTGCGCCGCGGTTGAGTGCGTCGAGAGCTTTTTGATTAGCCTCGTGGTAGTCTTTCACTACTATATCTTCGCACACAAGCCAGTCGTTGCCTTCTTTTTTCGTGCTGCGGATGTAAGGATACTCGCCCGGTTTGGTGTCGAGCCACGGGATATCCTTCAGATTTTCAGCGCGATAGTACGGCCTTACCTGGAAACCTTCGGCTGTTTTCCAGACAAGTTTCTTGTTGTAATCGGCTCCTTTGAGGTCTTTTTCGATGACAGCTTCCCACTGTTCGGTGGTAACTGGAGGAAATTCCTCAAAAAGTTTCTTGTGGTTACTCATGATATTTAAAATTTTCGAAAATTTTTTGCAAAGATACTGAATAAAGTTAAAAGTTAAAAGAGAAAAGTTAAAAGAATGATTTTTTTTGATTTTTTAGCATTTTTCAGGTGTTGCCGCACGGCTTTTGTTCACAAGTATAACTCCGGTGAAAACAAAAACCGCGGCCACGATTTTCTGCCATGTGAGGCGATCCATTCCCATGATGATGCTCATTACCGTGGCAATGACAGGCTGCAGATAGCCATACAGGCTGATCACTGTCGGACGCAGCGTTTTCTGCCCCACCGGTATCAGGAAATAGGCGGTAAAGGTGGAAAAAACAATTATGTATCCCAATTCCCAAAGGTATTTCGACGGCATGGCCGCCATATCAAGATGCACCAGTTCTTTGATATCCAACGGAATAGCCACTAAAGCCGAAAACAGAAACATCCATTTCATGAATGTAACCACGCTGTATCTGCCGATAAGCGGCTTGAAAATTCCGAGATAGCAAGCCCACACAAAGCAATTGGCAATCATAAAGACTATGCCGAGCGGCTTGGTTTCGGTGACACCTCCGCTAGCTATTCGTACAGTATTGAGAATCAGCAGTATAACTCCAACAAAACTCAAAGCCACACCGCCGGCTTTTTTCAAAGTGATGGGTTCCTTAAGCACCACGGCGGCCACAAACATGGTGAAAATCGGCGTTATCGCAGTGATGATGCTGGTATCGAGCGGGGTGGTCAAAGTGATGGCTTTCAAAAATGTGATTTGGGTGATGAACAATCCCAGCATCGAGGCCATAAAAATCTTCAGATAATCGGCTTTTTCGATTTTTTCTTTCGGCAGAAACAGCGACACCAGCCAGAAAAGCAGCGCCGCTCCACCAGCTCTGAAGCAAAACAAGCCCAATGGCGATATCAGTGCAAGGTTGGTTAAGTCCTTGCAAATGATTATGTTAAAGCCAAAAATCGCATAAGCGAAAAAACAGGCGATATGACCGAAAGACTTTTTCATAGCAGCGGCAAAAATACGAAAAAGTCGTTAGTCTTTAGTCTCTAGTCTTTAGTTATTTTTTCCACTACTAACAACTAAAAACTAACGACTAAAGACTAAAATTTCGTATCTTTGCAGTCCGAAAAAAATCAAAAAAAATTGAAATATGAGTAGAATGGAAACTCCGGTCCTGCTTCTGACCGGTTATCTCGGAAGTGGAAAAACGACACTGGTCAACCGTATTCTTTCTAACAAGAAAGGCATTCGTTTTGCAGTGATTGTCAACGATATAGGAGAAGTCAACATAGATGCCGACCTCATTCAGAAAGGCGGCGTGGTGGGCAAGAAAGACGAAAGTCTGGTGGCGTTGCAGAACGGCTGCATCTGCTGCACATTGAAGATGGACCTTATCGAACAGCTCACCGACATCATCAAGATGGGCCGTTTCGACTACATCGTAATCGAGGCCAGCGGCATCTGCGAGCCTGAACCTATCGCGCGCACCATCGCCAGCATCCCGAGCATGGGTTACCAATACACCAAGTTCGGCACTCCGCATCTCGACTGCATTGTGACAGTGGTTGACGCCCTGAGAATGAAAGACGAGTTCGGCTGCGGCGACAATTTGAAACGCGACAACATCGACGACGAGGACATCGAAAACCTCATCATCCAACAGATAGAATTCTGCAACGTGGTGATGCTCAACAAAGTGTCGGAGGTTGAGCCGAAAGAGTTGGAGCGCATCCGCCAGATTGTCAGGAGCCTGCAACCCGATGCGAAAATCGTTGAGTGCGATTACGCTGAAATCGACATCGAAAACCTGCTCCACAACGACATGTTCGACTACGACCAGGTGGCAGGTTCGGCTGGCTGGATCAAGATTATCGAAGGCCGCGAAGAGGAACATCACGACGAGCACGATGATGACGATGATCATGACGAGCATCATCATGAGCATGAGCACCATCATGAACATGAGCATCACCACGATCACGAGCATAACGAGGAGGAAGGCGAAGCCGAGGAATATGGAATCGGCACTTTCGTCTACTTCAACCGCCGTCCGTTCGACACGCTGAAATTCAACGATTACGTTCTCAACCAGTGGCCCAAAAACATCATCCGCTGCAAGGGACTGTGCTATTTTGCCGACAATCAGGACATGTCGTATATATTTGAGACAGCAGGCAAGCAGAAGAAGCTTACCGAAGCCGGCTATTGGTTTGCGACAGCCTCCAAAGAAGAGTTGCAACAGTTTGTCGAGCGCGACCCAGCAATCCTCAAGGATTGGGACGAGGAGTACGGCGACCGCATGGAAAAGTTAGTGTTTATCGGGCAAAAGCTTGATAAGGAAGCGATAAAACAAGCGCTTGATAACTGCTTGTTTTAGTCTTTAGTCTCTAGTCTTTAATCAGGCTAACGGCTAATGGCTAACGGCTAGCGACTAGCGACTAGCGACTAAAGACTCCTTCACTGCAAACGGCAGCGCCAGCAAAAACGTCAGTGCGTCAGCCACTGCCTGTGTCATCTCAACTCCTTGAAGGCCAATGAAATGAGGCAAAATCATGATGGTTGGGATAAAAAACAGTCCTTGGCGTCCCATCGACAACAGCGATGCAATGAATGTTTTGCGTGTAGTTTGATACATCATATTGGTGGCAGTGCTTACTCCGACTAGAGGAAACGACAGGCACTGCCATCTTAGCACTTCGGCGCCGATTTTCACCAACTCGGGATCTTCGCTGCGGAACAAGCTAACCAGTTCGGGGGCGAATGCCGCAAATGCTATTGATGTGATTATCAGAATGATTGTGGCCAATTCCATTGTAAATACAAACGACTTGCGAACGCGTTCATACAAGCCTGCGCCGTAGTTGAATCCGCAAACCGGCTGAAAGCCCTGCCCTATTCCCAAGATAATCGAAAAGGCGAACATCATGATTCGCGACACGATGGCAAAGGCCGCTATGGCGCTGGCTTCGGTGCCCGGATCGGCGTAATATGCAGCGTAACGGTTAAGCATGATAGTGCTGACACACACAAACACATGACGCACCAGCGACGGGTTACCTCCTTTAAATATCTCCTTGAAACTCAGCCAAGTAGGGTTGAAATGCTTAAAACGGATGTGTACATTGCCTTTTTGCTCGGTGCCAATCAGCAACACCAGCCAGCCTACCATCTGGCTTATGCAGGTGGCCAACGAGGCTCCCATCACACCCATGTCCAGACCATAAATCAGGAAGGCATCGAGAAAAATATTGAGTATGGCACCGGTTGCTATGCCAACCATGGCGTAGCGGGCGTTACCCTGCAGTCGCAGCTGGTTGTTGAGCGTCAGCGACGACATCATAAACGGAGTCCCAATCAGAATAAAGAGCAGGTAATCGTTGGCGTGAGGCAACACATCAGTCGTTGAGCCCATTATCAGCGAAAGCGGCGACAACAGACACAAACCCACAATCGCTGCTATCACGCCCACTGTCATCGACAAGATAAAACCTGTGGCCGCCATCTTTTCGGCATCGTCATACTTTTTGGCGCCAAGAGCTGTGGAGATGAAATTGCCCGAGCCGTGACCGAAGAAAAATCCTATCGCGTTGATGAAAGTCATATAGGCGAACGACACTCCTACGCCTGCCGTGGCCTCAGTGCTGATGTGTCCGACAAAGAAGGCGTCGATGATATTGTACATGGCTGTCACCATCATCGAAATGATGGTCGGCCAAGCCATTCTCAAAACCAACGGCCGCACCGGACTCTGCGTCATAATCTCATAACGCTCGCTCCGCTGACGCTCGTCGTCTTCCTTCTTCAATCTGAAAACACTCTTCATGCCGCAAAATTACAAAAAATAACAGCTCGTAATATAATTTTCCTTATCTTTGCAGGTTATTATTATATATTGGAGAATTTTGGATTTATGGAAGAGAAAGAATTCAACGAAGAAGATATCAACACTGACAGTTTGCTGAAATCGGCACCTCAGAAGTTCAATCTGAAGGACGAGGAGATGGAAGACCAGATGGTGAACAAGCAGGATGAGGGTGAGGCGTTTAAGGCTACATGGCCGCTTCACGACGACATAAAGAAAACCCAAACCAACGATTTTCACCGTGGATGCCGCATCAAAGCCGACAAATATGAGTTCGGCAGCAATGTGCTCCGTCACGGCCAATGCAAGCTCGACAGCTTCAATTGGCTCAAGGATTACGAGAACGAGACGCCGAAAGAAGGCGATTTGCTGGTTGCCGAGGTACGTTTCAAAAACGACAGAAAAGATTTCTACAGCTATCCTTCGGAGATGCATCTGTTGGAAGGCGAGTTGGTGGCGGTGGAGACAGCCATCGGACATGACATAGGCATAGTCACCATGGTGGGCGAGCTCATCGAAAAGCAGCGCAAACGCAAGAAAAGCAACACTCCTGTGGCTGAATTGAAAAAAATCTACCGCCGCGCACGCATCAACGACGTGGAGAAGTTCCTTGAGGCCATACGTCAAGAGGACCATACTTTGTATCGCAGCCGTGAAATTGCATCCAGCCTGAAGCTTGAAATGAAGCTTAACGATATTGAGTATCAAGGAGATAGAACCAAGGCGATATTCTATTACACCGCCGACGGACGTGTCGATTTCCGCGAACTCATCAAGAAACTCGCCGAAGAGTTTCATGTGCGTGTGGAGATGCGCCAGATAGGATTCCGTCAGGAGTCGGCCAAGCTGGGCGGCATAGGCTCATGCGGACGTGAGCTGTGCTGCGCCTCGTGGATTACTGATTTTCAGTCGGTTACAACCAATGTGGCAAGAGTGCAACAGCTGTCACCCAACCCACAGAAGCTGGCCGGACAGTGCGGCAAGCTGAAATGCTGCCTCAACTACGAGTACGACGCTTACGTTGACGCCTTGAAGTCGTTCCCCGACAACCGCATAGTGCTCAAAACCAAAAAAGGCGACGGCATCTATCAGAAAATTGACATCTTCAAGGGCTTGATGTGGTACTCATATCCGTTCGACCGCAACAACATGATGGCAATTCCGGCCGAAAAGGTGAAGGATATAATCGAAAGAAACAAAAAAGGCGAGCTGCCAGAGCAACTCGAGGACTTCGCCTTCATCAAGGAACAGAAGAATAACGACTACGGTGAGGAAGGAAAGCCTGCGGATCTTTCCAAACTTGAATAGTTAAAAGTTGACAGTTGACAGTTAACAGTTGATAATTATAAAGTATTGAAGTTATGAAGACGGAAAACTATGCGAAAAAAAGCAGGCATTGCGTTAGCGGAAATTATTAGCCTGCGGCTTTTCGCATAGTTTGGAGGCGATAATAAAAGTTGACAGTTGACAGTTAACAGTTGAAAGTTAAGAGTTGAATGTTTAAGAGATTATTATATATTGTTTTTGTTGCGGTTATGATGACATCGTGCGGTCGTAACACTCTGTACGACGAAAGCGTCGTCATACCCGATGCGAAGTGGGATAACCAAAACATCCCCTATTTCGATGTTACAGTCGACGACACCCTTGCAAATTATGCTTTCTATCTGAATATCAGACATTTGGAAAACTACAGCTACAGCAACTTATACGTTTTCATGCACACTGAGTTTCCCAACGGCAACATCACGCACGACACCATCGAATGCACTCTGGCCTTCCCCGACGGCCGTTGGATGGGCAAAGGCAGCGGCACAATGCGCTCGGCCAAGGTGGTGCTCAATCCGGCCTTGCGTTTCCCGCTGAATGGCACTTATCATTTTGAAATAGAACAGGCAATGCGCCAAAAAGAATTGCGTGGCATCACCGATATTGGCATTTGCTTTGAAAAACAATAATTTATGGCAAAGAAAAACGCTAAAAAGAAGAAAGATATAAAGGTGTACCTGATAGTGCTCTGGTCGCTGTTCGCGCTGAGCACCATCTCGGTGTACATGCTCTTCTACGGCATCAATCACGAGTGGTTCGGCCCAATGCCGACTTTCGAGGAACTTGAAAACCCCGAGACCAATCTGGCCACAGAAATCATCTCGGCCGACGGCAAGCTTTTAGGCACTTACTATATCGAAAACCGCTCCAATGTTAGCTATCAGGACATCTCGCCAAATCTTATCAATGCTCTGGTGGCCATCGAAGACATCCGTTTTTACGAGCACAGCGGCATCGACAAGATAGCGCTTTTCAGAGTGATTAAAGGTATTTCCACAGGACATACCGAACAAGGCGGCGGCAGTACCATCACCCAACAGCTCGCCAAAAATCTTTTCCCTCGCGACGAAAATCTGAGCAAGCTGCAGCTTGTGGTAAGAAAGCTGCAGGAATGGGTCACGGCCACCAAGTTGGAATACAACTATTCGAAAGACGAGATCATCGCCATGTATCTCAACACCGTGTTTTACGGCCACAACGCCTATGGTATCAAGAAAGCCACCGAGACGTTTTTCGGTAAGCAACCCGATGAGTTGAGCATCGAAGAGGCGGCTCTGCTGGCCGGAGTTGTCAACGCCCCGACCAAATTCAGCCCCAAGCGCAACCCCAACAACGCTCTGAATCGCCGCAACCTCGTACTTAAACGCATGGAAATCAACGGTTTTATCACAGAACAGCAATACGATTCCATCTCACAGATTCCAATCGACATATCGCATTTCGGAGTTCTCGACCACCGAGCCGGACAAGCTACATATTTCCGTGAGTTTTTGCGTGGCATGATGCACGAATGGGCCAAAACACATTATAAACCCGACGGAACGCCTTACAACATCTACAAAGACGGCTTGCGCATCTACACCACCATCGACTCCAGAATGCAGCAATATGCCGAGGATGCTGTGCGCGAACATCTGGCTTTGGATTTGCAGCCATCATTCTACGCGCACTGGGAAGACGACCCGAAAGCACCTTTCGTGCTGTCAAACGAAGAAGACGTTGAGAAAATCATGACACTGTCGATGAAACGTTCAGAGCGCTACCGTGTGCTCAGAAAAGCCGGCTGGCCGATGGATTCCATAGTCGCCAACTTCAACACACCAATCCCGATGACGGTGTTCTCATGGGACGGTCCGTTCGACACAGTGATGACCCCTATGGATTCTATCCGTTACTACAAGTATTTCCTGCAGTCGGCCTTGATGTCGGTTGAAACCGGCACAGGATATGTGAAGGCTTACGTGGGCGGCAACGACTACCGTTTCTTCCAATACGACCATGTGACTCAGGCCAAGCGACAGGTTGGATCAACTTTCAAGCCGTTCCTTTACTCCTTGGCGATGCAGGAAGGCGAATACACACCTTGCACTAAGGTGGCCAACATCAGCTATAGCATACAGCTGCCCGACGGCAAATTCTGGGAGCCCAAGGACTCGGGCAAAGCCAAGCTTGGTGAGGAGGTGACCCTCAGATGGGCATTGGCGCACTCCAACAACCGCATCTCGGCCTACCTGATGAAACGTTTCGGCCCTGAAGCCACAATTCAGATGGCCCGCAGAATGGGTGTCAAGTCGGATATCCCAGCCGTGCCGTCAATATGTCTGGGCGTTTGCGACCTCACACTGTACGAGATGGTCGGCGCTATAAGCACCTTCGCCAATAAAGGCGTCTATGTCAAGCCTATCTTCATCACCAAGATTGAAGACAAGAACGGCAATGTGATTGAAGCTTTCAAAGCCGAGAAACGCGAAGCCATGGACGATGTGACGGCCTACAAAATGATAGAACTGATGAAGGGTGTGGTTTACGAGGGCACCGGTGTGCGTCTGCGTTACAAATACGGTCTCAGGTATCCGATAGCCGGCAAAACCGGCACCACCCAGAATCAAAGTGACGGCTGGTTTATGGGCATCACTCCCGACCTCACCACCGGAGTGTGGACCGGAGCCGAAGACCGCTCGGTGCATTTCAAGACTATAACACTCGGACAAGGCTCCAATATGGCTTTGCCTATCTGGGCACTTTATATGCAAAAGGTGTATGCCGACCCTACTCTGGGCATAAGCAAGGGCGATTTCACCAAGCCTCTGTCGCGCGTCGATTTGGATTTCGACTGCGACAAATACGACGAGGAGCAGAATGCGGCTGCAACACCGGAAGAAACTGAAGAGGACGAATTTTAAATAGTTGACAGTTAACAGTTGACAGTTGTCAGTTTTAGCTAATAACTGTTAACTGATAACTGACAACTGACAACTTATAAATTATGGCAAACTCAAACTTTGTTGATTACGTAAAGATATTCTGTCGTTCGGGCAAGGGCGGCCACGGCGCGATGCATTTCAACCATGCGAAATACGTGCCCAAAGGCGGTCCCGACGGCGGCGACGGCGGAAAAGGCGGCGACGTCATCCTAAAAGGCAACGCCCAGCTGTGGACGCTGCTGCATCTTCGCTACACCAAACACCTCTTCGCCGGCGACGGCGAGTCGGGTGGCGCCAACCAGCGCACCGGCGCCAAAGGTGACGATGTGGTGATAGAGGTGCCTCTGGGCGCCGTGGCATACGATGCCGAGACCAACGAACCGCTTGGCGAGGTGACCGAAGACGGTCAGGAAATCGTCATTATGAAAGGCGGTCGCGGCGGCAAAGGCAACACCTTCTTTAAAACCGCCACACTGCAGGCGCCGAAGTTCTCGCAACCCGGCGAGCCGTCAGAGGAACGCTGGATTATAATCGAACTCAAGCTTTTGGCCGATGTCGGATTGGTGGGATTCCCCAATGCCGGTAAATCGACCCTGCTGTCGGTAGTATCGGCTGCAAAGCCCGAGATTGCCAACTATCCGTTCACCACTTTGGTGCCCAACCTAGGCATTGTGCCATATTATGACTACAAGTCGTTTATCATGGCCGACATACCGGGCATCATCGAGGGAGCATCTGAAGGTAAAGGCTTGGGAATCAGATTTTTACGTCACATCGAGCGCAATTCCATCTTGCTGTTCATGGTTGAAGCCGACAGCCCCGATGTAAAGGAAACTTACGACATATTGCTGAACGAATTGAAGCAATACAATCCGGAACTGCTCGACAAAAAGCGCATTCTTGCGGTGAGCAAATGCGATTTGATTGACGAAGACACTAAAAAAGACATCAAGAAACATCTCCCAAAGAAGGTGCCGCATCTGTTCATCAGCTCGGCCACCGGCGAAGGAATTAAAGAATTGAAGGATTTGATTTGGCTTGCACTAAATTAATAGTTAATAGTTGACAGTTAACAGTTAACAATTACAACAACTGTCAACTGATAACTGTCAACTGTCAACTGTCAACTGATAACTGTCAACTGATAACTGATAACTATGTTAAATAACTGGGACCATCAGCTTTTTCTGTTTCTCAACGGTTTGCACGTTGGGTGGCTCGACCCTGTGATGACATTCATCTCATCTGAGACGGGCTGGATTCCGTTGTATGCGGTGCTGGTGTTCCTTGTGTTTTACAAATACAAGTGGAAAGGCTTGTGGGTTATTTTGGGTGTGGCGGTAGCCATCACCTGTTCCGATCAAATAGCATCGTCCGTCTTTAAGCCTATGGTTCAACGACTTAGACCATGTCACGACCCATTGATTAAGGATTTGGTATATCTTCCCAATGGCCATTGCGGTGGCTTGTACAGCTTTATGTCGTCACACGCCGCCAACACCTTCGCACTGGCGTCACTGGTCTTCATGACGATGAAGAAACACTATACCAAGATAGGCTGGCCGATGTTTATCTGGGCGGCAGTGGTCTCATACAGCCGCATCTACATGGGAGCGCATTTCCCAGGCGATATAATCTGCGGAACGGCGTTGGGCCTGCTGATAGGATTTAGCCTAGGCTATCTTGTAAACAGATATTTTTTAGAAAAACTATCATAGTATAAAATATTTTTCATAATTTTACAGCGCAATTATTCGAATTTGTTATGAAGATTTTTACAAAGGTTTTAATGTCAATCATGGTGGTAGGCGTAATCGCGGCTTTTGACGCATGCGTGCCTAACTACAGAAATGTTGATACTCCACTTCCCCATTTAGCCACGATTGCTGCGACAAGCATCACAACCACTTCGGCTATATCAGGCGGTGAAGTCAAGTCGGAAGGCAGTTCGTCTGTGTCGCAACGCGGCATTTGCTGGAGCACGCATTCCAAACCGACATTGGATGATTTCAACGAAAGTTCAGGCTCCGGACCGGGCTATTACTACATACAAATGGATAATTTGAACAAAGGAGCCAAATATTACGTCAGAGCTTATGCCATCAACGATATGGGTATTGGTTACGGTCCTGAGGTGTCGTTCAAAACTTTGGGCGAAGTGAACCAATATTTCTACTATGGTGCATCCGACAGCCACCAAAACTGCTGGGGCTTGACCAACGGCGGCGATGACGAGTGGGCTGTGAGATTCCCCGAAAGCTACTTTACCGAATATGACGGCGCCAGCATAACAAAAGTTCGCACATATCTTGGAATAACAGGATACTACGACGTTAGGATTTACAAAGGCGGCACCACCAGCCCTA
Source organism: Bacteroidales bacterium (assembly GCA_017616735.1). GTDB lineage: Bacteria > Bacteroidota > Bacteroidia > Bacteroidales > F082 > Limimorpha. The sequence goes on along the minus strand of JAFZXP010000020.1, from coordinate 5,397 downwards.
CCACACTGTTAGCACAGCAGTCATATTATGCTTCACCTACAGGTTGGAAGGTTATCAACTTGAGCGAGCCAGTGACTCTGGACGGCAGCCAGCCGTTGTGGGTATCAATGAGTTGTTCTTATTCAGCTGGCAGCTATCCTAAGGGAGCATGTGAAGGCGTTGGCAACCCAGACGCGCGCTGGCAGAACTCCAATGGCAATGGATGGTACGACGTTTACAACTACAACCAAAACACCGATATTTGCTGGGAGATTCAGGTATTCATCACATCCAACGTAGGCAGCAAGGACGGTCTTGAGATTATGCTTTCACCAAATCCTGGCAAACCCGAGCCGAGCGAATCGTTGCAAAACTCGCCTATGCCTAGATAATTATAGGTGATAAAGCTAGAGAATGGGAAACTCAGTGAGAACCGCTAGTTTCCCATTTTCTATTTTATAGCAAAACATTGATTTTCCGTTAGTTAAAGTGAGGTATTTCACTTTCAGACCTGAGTAATATCTGATGGCTTGGTCTAATACTTTTTCGGTTATTGGCACTGTTTCCGCTTTGCATTCCACAATCATCTGCGGCTCGCCGAGGTTGTTGAAAACCACGATGTCGGCACGCTTCGGGAGGTTGTTCACCTTAATGGAATACTCCACTGCAATAAGCCCTGCTGGTACTTTTCGAGTCTCCACGAGGTAATGCAGCATTTTTTGGCGAACCTGCTCCTCAGGAGTTAGTGCAACATACTCTTTCCTTAACGGATCAAAAACGACCGTTTTGTTGTCGATAACTGTAACTTTGAACCATTCCATAGTGCAAAAATAAAAAATTTTGAAAAAAGTTGCATTTTTCTGTAATGATTTTTCGCGCTCATTCGTATTAATATATAAAATGGTGAATATGGACAATTACGACAATTTCAGAAGGATGGTCATTGCGCAAAGCAACAACGACCTTGAAAAGTATGTGGAGTTTTTCTTTGAAAACGCCATGAAAATTGCAATGAACGAAGATTTCGACACGGCGTTCAAAATCGCCAAAGACTCATTGCTTTTGGCATCTTACACCGACATCGGGTACCGTGTGGTTTACATTTTGGGCGGACTTTGCGAGCTCTGCATCGACAAAAACGAGTTTGAATGCGCCAACCAGCTTTTTCTTATCGGAATGGAAATCCTTGATGAGAAAGAAGTCGATTATGACGAGGATGTCAACAGATTTCTTGATTTGAAAATCAGAATTGACGAGGGTTTAAAGAAAAAATCATTATCTTTGCCAGAATAAATTATATGGCCATGGAAAAAAGAGCAATTTCACAAAAACTTTTGAATTATTTAAAGCCAGAAAAAAAAGAAGAAAGTAATATTTTGAAAATTGTCAAACACGACAGGACTCTCAATATTGAGTTTCGTGGAAACCGAATTATTGTTTATTATCGTGGTTGTGCCATATTGACCGTCAATGAAACGGGCAGCATGAAAATGAACGAAAAGAAATATTATTCTCATGTTGATAAAGATGGCAAAAAACAATACGAAATCGAGCAAATCAAACCAACAAAAGAAAACCTCGATGAATATTTCATGCATGCCAAATTAGCCATCGACAAGTTCAACGGTTATGTGAAAGAAAACGCTGAGACCGAGACCCAACAGCTGATTGTAAAGGAAAACAATTACTCTTCTGTTTCAAATGACACTGATTATTTTATCATTGATATAGAATACAAAACACCTGAGGGCAAAGAGTTTGATATTATTGCATTAAATTGGGAATCAAAGAGTTACGACAGAAGCCATCCGAGTCCTAAAAATTTGGGAATCACTGTTTTTGAGCTGAAATATGGCTGCAATGCCATCGGAAGCGGAAGCAAAGCCACATCAAAGAAATCGGCTTCAATATCTGACCATCTCAACGATTACAAAAATTTTGTAAATGGCTATCCTAAAGAGGATTTCATTGAAGACATGCTTATGGTTTTTGTCCAAAAATGCAAATTGGGACTGATAGAATTCGGCAATTCAAAAAATGACCATTACAAAGATTTGTTAAATGCTGAAGGCAAGATTAAGCCTGAGTATTCAAAAATACCATTGGATTTCGGCTATATTTTTGCAAATTACAAGCCAAAAAGCGACGTTTTGCGCCAACAAATCGAAAGCATTCCAGAATCAGAGGATTTCCTGTATATTGAATCGTCGTTTATGGGATATGGATTGTATTCAAATATGATAAAGCATCGAGATGATCTTGAAGAAACTTTGAAGATTAAAAGATGAAAATTATTTTACATCGCGCTCATCAGATTGGCGGCTGCATCACCGAAATAATTGGCGAAAACGGCAAGAAAATTATTATTGATTTGGGTTCAAATCTTCCGAACAACAATGTAAAAAAGGAGTTTTCGGAAGAAGAAATCAGAAATCTGACAAAAGACGCATCGGCAATTCTATATACCCATTATCATGGCGACCATATCGGTATGGCGCAGTTCGTCCCTTCGGAAATCCCACAATTTATTGGGAAAACAGCCAAGAAAGTGATGCAAATCAAAGCCAGCTATCTTCGCTGGAAAGCTGAGGACAAGAAAAAACTCGACGGATTCTTTGAATATCAAATCAGAAGACCAATGCCAATTGACGGTTTTGAAGTCACGCCATTCACTGTCAACCATTCGGCCGGCGACGCCTACATGCTTCTGATAAAAGTTGACGGCAAAACCATTCTTCACACCGGCGATTTCCGCGACCACGGCTATTACGGCGAAAAGATTTACGACATTATTTCAAAATACATCAACAAAACCGAAATCGACTTTCTGATAACGGAAAGCACAATGTTTTCAAGGGAAAACGAGCATGTTAAAACAGAAATGGAGCTTGCCGACGAAGCAAAATGGATGATGGAACACTACAAATACTGTTTCACGCTGACATCTTCGACCGACATCGACCGCATCTCGACTTTGTGCTCGGCCATACCAGACGAAAAGCTTATTGTTTGCGACAATTACCAGATGAAAATCATAAAAGCATTTGCACATTATCCTGTTTATATGAAGTATTTGTCGCATAAAAAATTTGAAGTATATAACAAAACAGACGATGTTGCCGATTTGTTCAGAAGGATGAAACAATCTGGTTTTCTGATGTTTGTGAGGAAAAACGATAGAAACGACGGTCCAACTTTTGTTGACGAATGCATGGCAAAACTTCCGAAACAGCAGCAATTGCTGATTTATTCGATGTGGAGCGGCTATCTTTTCAAGGAAGGTTGTGTGAAGCAAGAATACGTCGATTTCAGAAACCAATTTTTAAACACATTGTATTTGCACACCAGCGGACATGCCTCGATTGACTGCATCGAAAAAGTTTGCAAACTGATAAACCCTCACCACATCATCCCGATTCACGGCGAGGAGCCACAAAAAATGAATTGTTTTATCCCTGAGTTCAAGGATAAAACAATTCTTAGCGATTTCAACGAAAATGATGTTGAAGTGAAGTTTAACTATCACTTATAAAACATTGGATAATACTCCGAAACGCCATCAGCATCACCGACTATGCGATATGAGTTCTCTGGCGGAAGATTCGGGTTGCCGTAAGTCTTGAGAAGGATTTCCGCGATTTTGAAATCGTTAACAGCGTTGTTTGCCTCGTCAAAAGTGCCGCTTAAGATTGTGGCTGTCTTGGTATATTTGCCATTCGAATAATCTTCTTCAAGATAATAAGCCGTGAAATTGTTACCCGAGCCTATCATATACAAATCTCTGAAGGCAATAGGATAATAATACTGGGCATAATTGTCAAACGCCCATTCAATCAAATCGACTTTATTGTCTTTTTTGATAAATTGGAAACGAAGGTCATGATAGACCGTGTCGGCAGGCTCGTCGAAAGTTGTATGAAATAGCTTATGAGGGCTTGAATTATACAGACTGTCAATAACCATAGGATTTTCACCCGAATAAATATTCATATACTGGCTAATCTCGGCGGCTAAGACATCCGGCAAAACGCTTGAAGGAATATGTCCATTGACAGGCTCCGGCGACCACGGATTTGGATGCGGTTCTTCATTTTCGGCCACAAACTCAATTTCATTGCCATAAAAGAAACCCGATGCATTTTCGACATAAGCCCTGACATAATATTTGGTTGAAGCTGTCAATTCAGTTAGTGCAGTGATAAATTCACCGCTAATTATAGCTCCAGACCAATCGCTACTGTCATTAATATCAGGATGAGGAGTAGTACTCCAACAACAACCCCAGCTAAACAACTCATCGGCACCTTTCCAATCGACAATTCTTGCATGACACCATGCCGATTCATCGGTTATGTGACTCATATACAATGTTTGCACCTCACGAGAGAGGATAACCTCCAATGTGGTGAATTCAAGCTCATTGCTATATTTCACATCATTTTCAAACTTAGCGTAAGCTCTCACAAAATATTTAGTAGTCGGCTCAAGCTCGGTTATATAGAGTGAGAACTCACCGTCTCCAGAACCTTTTGAGGTGTAGTAATCCGACACGGTAGGCTCGCCACTTTTATTCCAGCAGACGCCACGCTCAATAATCTCAACATCGTCAGCTGTAATTGACACATGGCAAACGGCACTTGTGGCTGTGGTATCGGTAATTCCAGTTATTTGAATTTCAATGTTATTTCCCGGCTGACCCCCATCGCCAGGATTTTCTTTTTTGCACGATACAAATGCAACTGCAATCAATACGATTGCCAATGTAAGTAGTTTTTTCATGGTTTAAGTTTTAATGGTTTTTATAAAAAACGTCATTTCGACTGGAGCAGAGCGGAATGGAGCTCCATTCCGCTCCCTGCGGTCGGTCGAAATGACGGGAGGGATGAATTAGAACGACATTATCGATTTCTTAATTCTCTCGATAGCGTCTCTCAGTTCGGCTTCGGTGATTACCAGTGGTGGAGCGAAGCGGATGATGTGCTGGTGGGTTGGCTTGGCGAGGATGCCGTTGTCGCGCATCTTCAAGCAAACATCCCATGCCTCTTTGCCGTTCATAGGCTTGATAATCACTGCGTTGAGCAAACCTTTACCACGCACCTTCTGAATCATCGGGTGGTTGATCTTCATGATTTCCTCACGGAAGATCTTACCGAGACGCTCGGCGTTTTCCATCAAATGTTCGTCTTTGATCACCTGCAATGCAGCGATAGAAACTCTTGCTGCGATTGGGTTGCCGCCGAATGTTGAGCCGTGCTCGCCCGGTTTGATGTTCATCATGATGTAGTCGTCGCAAAGCACTGCTGACACTGGCACCACGCCGCCGCCCAGAGCCTTACCCAAGATAAGGATGTCAGGACGAACGCCTTCGTGGTCGCAAGCGAGCATCTTACCTGTACGGGCGATACCGCACTGAACCTC
>JAFZXP010000001.1 GCA_017616735.1 Bacteroidales bacterium | reverse complement strand
TGCCATGTTAGCCTGTGCGCCTGAGTGTGGCTGCACGTTCACGAATTTTGCCTGGAAGAGTTCACCAGCGCGGTCGATAGCGATCTGCTCGGTCTGGTCAACAATCTGGCAGCCGCCATAGTAACGTTTGCCCGGGTAACCTTCAGCGTATTTGTTTGTCATCACTGAACCCATGGCTTTCAACACCTGGTCGCTGACAAAGTTTTCTGAAGCGATAAGCTCGATGCCGTGCATCTGACGCTCTTTTTCCTTACGGATAAGGTTAAAAACCTTTGTATCTTTCTTCATGTTAAAAATATTTAGTTGATATTCAATTATTTACAATTTTTCTTTAAAGAAATCTGCCTTTCATTTCAAACTTCAAAATTATAACTTTTTATTCAAATAACAAAATTATTAATTAAATTTGCAAATTCATTTTCAGATATGTCGAATCTTGATGGTATAAAATCGGTTGTCGCCACGGAACTTGAGCGTTTTGATTCGTTTTACAAAGATGCTCTGCATTCCGACAACAAGCTATTGGATAAGATAGGCGATTACACCTTGAAACACAAGGGAAAACAGTTGCGTCCGCTCTTCGTCCTCCTATCCGCGAGATGTTTCGGCGATGTCAGCGAGAGCACTTATAGGGCTGCAACTTTCATAGAATTATTGCATTCCGCTACTTTGATTCATGATGACGTTGTCGACGATGCCTCGGAGCGTCGCGGTTTTGCCTCCATCAACGCCATGTTCAAAAACAAAATAGCAGTGCTGGCTGGCGACTATCTGTTGTCACAAGGCATGATCATCGCTTTGGAGAACCACGATTACCAAATGCTCGACATGATTTCCCAAGCCGTCAGAAATATGAGCGAAGGTGAAATTTTCCAGTTGGAAAAAGCTAAGAATTTCGACATATCCGAAGAAGATTATTATCAAATCATTGAGAAAAAAACCGCTTCGTTGATTGCCTCGTGCTGTGCCATCGGCGCCGTTTCAGCAGGCGCAACCCCCGAACAAGTCGAGGCAATGCGCCAATTCGGCATCAATGCAGGCAAAGCATTCCAGATACGTGACGACATATTTGATTATCAGCCTGACAACACTAGCGGCAAGGGCTACGGCAACGACATACGCGAACACAAGATGACGCTGCCTCTGATCCATCTGTTGCAAAACTGCACAGCCATCGAGCGAACGCTTATCATCAGCAAAATACGACTCAGCGGAAAGCGCAAAAAAACCATCGACAGCATTATCTGTCAGGCCAACGAGAAAAACAGCCTCGCCTACTGCGAAGAAAAAATGAATTTCTTTGCCCGACAAGCCGAGCTTAAGTTGGATGCAATCAACGATTCCGAAGCGAAAACAGCCCTCAAAAATCTATTGTATTACTGCATTAAACGATCAAACTAGTGAAATCTCTACATTCCATACAGACAAGGTACGCCTTATCACTATTGGCACTTCTTTTTGTGTGCATATCTGCCAAATCGCAGGCATTTTACGGCGGCCTTGCTTTAGGCGGCCTCACTTCGCAGGTGGAAGGCGACAACCGCGGCGGCTGGGACAAGCTGGGATTGACTGCGGGAGTATTTGTCGGGCTGCCGCTCAACAAAACATTTTCGGCTCAAATGGAGCTGAAATATGTGCAGAAAGGCTCGCATTCCGATGCCGACAACCCGGTCCCTGGCGACCCGTATTCATTAAAACTCGATTATGTCGAGCTGCCGGTGTTGGTATCTGCCAACATGAGCATTATAACCATCAACGGGAAGCCGTGCAATTGGCTGTCGTTCGAACTCGGCGCAAGCCTTGACGCCCTCGTTCGCCATAAAGAAAGCATCAACGGAGCATCCGACGGCGTGCCCAACTACTGGAACCGCATCTCCGTGAGCAGCCTCATCGGCATCAAAGTCACCATAAAAGAGAAATTTGAAATCGCCGCGCGTTCGGTCAATTCCATCACCTCGGTTTACAAAGGCAACCTAAGCAATGAAAACTCCGTGCGTTTCGGACAACACGGAGCTTTCAACGATTTGCTTGAGATTGTCTTGTTCTACCGCCTCAAATGATTATCTCGAAATTGTGATTTTCCTTGTAATATGATTGTCTCCAGTTAGGATATTCACAATATAAAGACCATTTTGGCAATCATCCAACCGCAGGTTGACTTTATCAGCATCCGCAGCAACATCCAGCACCGTCTGGCCTAAAGCCGTAACAACTGTCACTCTTTGCATTCCGCCATATTCAATTGTTATATCGCCACTTGTCGGATTAGGATAAATCGAAACCTTAATGCCTTCAGCGCCACCTACTGCGTCGTAGTTTTTGTCAAGCGGTTCCGACCATGCCACAGTCAGGCCATTGTCGGCGCTGACACCGTATTTATACAGTCCGTCAGGAAGATTCACCCACTCCGGATCGACATACTGGGCATTAGCCACGTCTTCGGCCACCAAGGTCTGCTGACCGCTGTCGCAATCCATACGGTAAATTATGAATGGATTTCCAACGGTTATGTCATCAATATAGAACGCGTTTTCATACTCGCCTTCAGCCAGCTGATTGGCATACTTCCACTCCAACAGGTGGTTGCCTGGGTTTAACACGACCGAGTATTTAGTCCATGGCACCGAGCCCTTTATGGTCTCGCCCAGCTGCATGTTGTCGACTAGGAAACCTCCGCCGTTCAACGGGAAGCAGTCTATCATAGCATAATAACTTATCACTGTGGTGGCTGCGATATTCACGGCCAAAGTTATGCTGCTTGTCGAGAACATAGCCTTGTTGGTCGATCTGACACAATATGAGCCGCTGTGCGGATTCTGCATTGTCACTTCCCACGGGCTTGACGCATCGTTAATCCACATATTCTGATATAAACCTCCCGACTCAAAACCGTCGTAAATGCAGTTCGGCATATTCCATGACAAAGCCACGTTGGCATTGTTGACGACAGTTGCCTGAACATCTATGGCCTTTTCAATCACAACGTAGTTGGATGGCAAAGTCAACAAGTCGTTGTTCAGCTGAGCTTTTACATAATAGGTGTATTTGCCGGCATATGTCAGATGATCGGTATAAATTGTCGAAGTCAGGTTGCTTGCGACGACCAAGCCGTCGCGATAAACATTGTACGACAAGGCGTTTTCAGCTCCTGTCCAATTCAGCGTCACATACTCGCCGTCGAAATTGGCTTCGAGATTGGTCGGACCATGATGATACAAGGCATTGATGGCGGCCAGTGCATCGACACGTCCGGCACCAGTCTGGTTGTTCTTTTTGGTATTGCCTGCGCTTGCGGCTGTCAGCTCGATTATCGAATCAAGCTCGGCCGGCAACAGCTCCGGATTAGCATCCAGCAGCAAGGCCAGAACGCCCGAAACACAAGGTGTAGCCATCGAAGTGCCGTCGTAAGCCACATAGCCAGTGCCAGTTTGATATGCCAATGAGGTGACGCTTGCACCTGGAGCGGAAATATCAGGGCGAATCAAGCCCGGTTGTGAAGCCTCTCCGTTTTGATAAGGATAATCGTTGTAATCACCAATGTTTACACCTTCAGACCATGTCACTGGGCCGACCGACGAGAAGCCACAGTGTGTGTCGTTAGCATCAGTCGCTCCCACGCAAATCACGCCCGATGTGCCGCCTGAAATCAGGTTCACCTGATCGGGATGCAGCCATGGCGGAGGACAGTTGCCCGGGCATTCAACGTTGAACGGCACAGGATAAGTATATTGAGTATCACCCACGTTTCCAGCCGCGACAGACGCCACCATGCCGGCATCAAGCACAGAAACGAACAGGTCGCGATAAACCGCCGACGGGCCCATCTCCGGATCACCTAGCGACAAATTGATGATATCGGCACCATGATTCATGGCAAAATGGACACCTGATATAAGATCGGAGTCAGAACCGTATCCTGTTTCGTCCAAAACCTTGACAGCCATAATCTTAGCACCTGGTGCAATACCAGTCTGCGTACCGGCGTTACCTTGACCTGCAATGATTCCAGCCACATGCGTTCCATGGCAATAGTCATCCATCGGGTCGTCGTCGTCATGGCACATATCGTAACCGTGATGAGGGAAATACTCATCGCCGTCCCACATGCTGCCGGCTATATCCACATGGTTGTAATCCACACCCGAGTCGACAACGGCCACAATCACACCGTCGCCATTGTAGCCTGTCGAGCCGTTGTAATTCCAAACCGCCGGCGCATTGACTTTCTCAACATGCCATGCCAAGTCTCTTGTTTCGGCAGCCTTGGCTCCCATCATGTCAGGAACCATCTTGCGCACCTGGTCACGATATACGTAGGCCACATCAGCGCGCTTTTCAAGCTGGGCAATCACATTTTCAGAGGCGTCACAACGGAAGCCGTTGAATGCCCAATACTGCTCGATTCCACTCACCTCGCCTTTAAAACCGTTTAAAAATTCCATCACATTCTTTTGCGATGCGTTGCAAAAAGCCATTCTCTCACTGATGACTAAATCACGCCTTTCAGCCTTGGTCATTTGCCGTGTCTTAGCCGACAACTGAGAATTGTCATACTTTTCAGACATCACGACAATCACCCTTTGCGATTGCGCAAAAACTGTGCTCCAACTTAACATAAGCACCAAAAATGTCAAAAACTTTTTCATATATCAAAAACTTTAAATAATTCTGAAGATTATCTCCGCGCTGACAAACCGACTCTCCTGCTTTTCTGTCGAATAATATTCGTATGCCGGCTGATTGATTGAATTGTCGGTTCTGTTCCAGTCGAACAAATCGTTGATGTCTATCAACAGTGACATGCGTTTTTTAAAGAAATCCATGCGCATGCCGCAATCTACGCCGTAGGGCGTTTGTGAATATGAAAACAACGCCTGTGTTTTGGAATTATAATAGGCAGAAGCATATAGCTCGACCTTTTTCCACAGCTTTGTCCAGATATTCATTGTCAGATTATAGCAAAACATATCGCTTTTTACGATTTCTTCCTGTGAAAGAGGGTATTCCAGATGGGAATTGTACAAGTTGGCATAAACTCTCACGTTAAGCATTGCTGTCGGCCTGTAAGTTACGTTCAACTCGCCGCCGGCGTCATAATAGCCACCCAGATTAACCGGCATCGTATAGGTTACATAACGCCCGTAAATCGGGTTATATGCCGAAAACTGCACATCGTTGATGTAATCGATTGAACCTTTGTAATATGCATTAACGCCCACCGATCCGAATTTTTCCCAATATTTTGTCCATTCGGCTTTGAAAACATGCGTCGAAGCTGGCTTCAAGTCAGGATTTCCAACATCAAAAGAGTCCTCCTGATACAAAATCCTCGGCGAAAACTTCCTGACGTAAGGATAACTCGTCTTGTGAGTGTATCCGATACTGAAATTATGCTGATTTTCAGTGCTGTAAGTTACGTAAAACGACGGATGGACGGTGAAGAAATCTTTCGAAAAATCATACCAATGCTCTTCAGGAAACTTTCCCGACATCACAGTGTAATCGAAGTCAACGCCAGGTTTTACTGTAAAACGCCCGAACTGATGCTGTAAATTGATGAGAATCTCGTTTTTGTCGGTATAATAATTGCGAATCTCAGTCCTCAAAGTGTCGCGCACATAATCATTTCCCACCAGCGAATCATAAAGCAGCCGATTGCCGTCGGGTCTGTGCGTCTTCATCAAAGCTACATAAAGCTCACCTCTTTTCGAATAAGGCAAACTGTATTCCACCTTCGCATCCCAATGAAAATCAGAATAAATATTCTGTTCGCGAGTGTTTCGGTCTATCACATCACCAATATTATAATGCCGTTTCAAAATGTTCGTCGACTCGCCTGGCATCCATATCGTATTGAAATTCAATGTCAAAGAATGAGCATCATCATTAAAAAGATGCTTATATGCAACACCGGCACGCCCGTCAAAACACAGATTATCGTATTTTGAATTTGTAATATATTGATATGCTGTCTCTTCTTTCCGATAAGTACTGTCGTAACTAGTCCAACTATATTTTGTCAACTCGCCAGTCAAATAAAAAGAGAAACTGTTGCGCTGGTCAATTTTATAATTCAACTGGAAATCAAGATCCAGCTCAATGGACTCTTCTTCCTTTATTTTATGATTGTTAAAAACATTCAGCGTGTCGCCATGACTAGCGTCTAAGAAGCTATAACTATATGAATCAGAATGAATTGAGCCGTTGTTAAATGTAGCTTTAACATTTGTCGACAGCGACAGTTTGTCTTTATCGTAACTATATGATAACCATGGGGAATAATCTTCCAATGTTGTGATTTGGAATCCCACATTCAGCGTTTGTCCCAAATCTTGCTCGTTTTTGGTGATGATATTGATTACACCCGTATCGCTTTCAGTGGTGTATTGCGCCGAAGGGTTCACAATCGCCCTAATCTCCTTGATATCGGCAACCGGAGTCTGCTGGATGTAGTTTTTCCGTGCGTCATCACTGAAATGCGTAGGCTGGTCGTTGATGAAAATCGCCACCTTCGCCACACCGCGCATGATGATGTTACCGTCAACTTCCACTCGCACTCCCGGCAGGTTCTGCAAAGCATCCGACAAAGTTCCACCTTGAATGCTTTCATCAAGATACACTTTGTAAACTACGGTTTCGCCTTCGGTAACATAAAACTCTTGTGCCGCAAGTCTGTAATTTACCGCTAGCAACAAAACAGCTGTCAATATTTCGAGCAATTTTTTCAAAGCTGTCTTTTGATTGACCCTTTATGAATGATTTCAAAAATCTGCTTGACAGTTTCTTCATCCAAACCTAGATTCAAGCCTTTATTGATATTTTTTTCAAGAACTTTAGTCCAACGGTCCATCTGAAGAACTGTCACTTTATGTTCTTTTTTAAACTTGCCGATTTGTTCGGAAACATTCATTCTCTTTGCGACAAGATTCAATATTTCATCGTCGATTACATCAATTTCACTGCGGAAATTCTTAAGTATAACCTCGTCTTTGTCAACCATTTTCTTACGGACAACCAACTTGTCAAGCGCGTTTTTCAGGCTCTCGGGGGTTATCTGCTGATTGGCATCGGTCAGAGCTTTTTCAGGATTGCAATGCGATTCAATCATAAAGCCAATGGTGCCGAAATTCAAAGCTTCTTGTGCCACTTCCTGCAACAATTCACGGCATCCGCAAATATGGCTGACATCGGTAATAATCTGAATATCAGGGCAAAGGCGTTTCAACTCAATTGGAATATCCCAAACTGGAGCATTACGGTAACGACTCTCCTCAATCGCTGAGAAACCGCGGTGAATGCCTCCCAAGCAGGCCAATCCGGCACCGCTTAGACGTTCGATTGCGCCCAACCACAATTTCAAATCGGGAGCGATAGGGTTTTTCACAAAAACGGGAATGTCGCAGCCTTTAAGGCAGTCGGCGAGTTCTTGCACCGAAAAAGGATTCACCACAGTTCTTGCGCCAATCCAGAGGATATCGATGCCATACTTCAAAGCCAATTCCACATGCTCCGGTACAGCCACCTCGGTCATCGTCAAAAAGCCGTAGCGTTCTTTCGCCTCACCCATCCAAAGCAAGCCCTTCTCTCCTATCCCTTCAAAAGCTTCGGGACGTGTGCGCGGTTTCCAGATTCCGCCCCTGAGCACCTTGACTTGGTCAATCTTGCTCAAGCCTTCGGCCGTCTTCAGCAGCTGCTCACGGCTTTCAACGCTGCACGGACCGCTGATCACCAGCAACTCATCTGGATTCTTAAACCATTTTCTTATGTCAAAGCTTTCGCTCATCTCATATTTTTTTGCAAATATAAAAATAAAATGCGTCAATTCAGCAATTTTTTGCTAATTTTGTGGTTCGAAATTTTAAAGTATTAAAATCGTGAAACGTACAGAAATTAAAGCTGCTCTCGCAATGCAAGAGCTTGATAATGAGATAAATGTAAAAGGCTGGGTGCGCAACAAACGCGGCAGCAAGAACGTGGCTTTCATAGCACTTAACGACGGCTCGACCATCAACAACCTTCAGTTGGTTGTCGATTTGGAAAAGATTCCTGAGGAAAACCTCGCACTTATGCACGCAGGCGCTTCGGTTTCAGCCATCGGTAAGTTGGTGAAATCAGCCGGCAGCGGACAAAATGTTGAGCTGTCAGTGAGCAGCATCGAGTTGCTCGGACCAGCCAACCCTGATTTCTACCCGCTTCAGCCCAAGAAACACTCATTGGAGTTCTTGCGCGACATAGCACATCTGCGTTTCCGCACCAACACCTTCGGCGCAGTGTTCCGCATTCGCCACGCCATGGTGTTTGCCATTCACAACTTCTTCAACAGCAAGGGTTTCTATAACATCCACACTCCGTTGATCACAGCATCCGATGCTGAAGGCGCCGGTGAGATGTTCCAGGTGACAACCCTCGACCTCAACAACCTGCCGAGAACCGAGGAAGGCAAAATCGACTACAGTCAGGATTTCTTCGGCAAGTCGACCAACCTCACCGTTTCAGGTCAGCTTGAAGGCGAATTGGCAGCCACAGCACTTTCAAAGATTTACACTTTCGGACCTACTTTCCGTGCCGAAAACTCAAATACAACACGTCACCTCGCCGAGTTCTGGATGATCGAGCCTGAAATGGCATTCTACGACATCCACGACAACATGGAGCTCGCCGAAGAAATGCTTAAGTATTTGATTCAGTATGCTTTGGACAACTGCATGGACGACCTTCTCTTCCTCAGCAAACGCCTTCAGGAAGAAGAAAAGAACAAGAAGGAAGAAGAGAAATCGATGGAACTCATCGAAAAACTTCATTTCGTTCTCGAGCATCCATTCCAGGTTTTGACATACACCGAGGCTATCGACATCCTCCGCAACTGCAACTACAACAAGAAAGGCAAATTCCAGTATCCTATCACAGGCTGGGGCGTCGACCTGCAGTCGGAGCACGAGCGTTACCTCGTTGAAAAACACTTCAAGAAGCCTGTCATCCTCACCGATTACCCGATGGAAATCAAGGCTTTCTACATGAAACAGAACGAAGACGGCAAGACCGTCCGCGCCATGGACGTGCTCTTCCCTGGCATTGGCGAAATCATCGGCGGTTCAGAGCGTGAAACCGATATGGACAAGCTGCTCAGACGTATGCACGAAGTCGGAATTCCAGAGGAATCAATGAACTGGTATCTCGACTCACGCCGTTTTGGCTCGGTGCCTCACTCAGGCTATGGCCTCGGTTTCGAGCGTCTGCTGCTGTTCGTAACCGGCATGAGCAACATCCGCGACGTCATCCCGTTCCCGAGAACTCCGAAAAACTGTCTATATTAACAACTGTTAACTTTCAACTATCAACTGTTAACTGATATGGGTTCGCAGAGGTTAACTCAGACGCAAAAGCTGCTCCAGAAGCTGTCGCCCCAGCAGATTCTCATCATGAAACTGCTGCAAATCCCGACAATGGAGCTCAGCACCCGCATCAAAGAGGAAATCATGCAGAACCCGGCCTTGGAAGAAGGCGAAAGCAACGACTACGACGACGAATACTCTGTCCCTGAGAGCGATACCGTCGACACCTTCGACGACGAGCAGAGCGACGACGATCATTACGACCCGTTAGACGACTTCGACGACTACCTCAAGGACGATGATGAGGACGATGCGGCATACAAATACGCCGCCAACAACACAAGTCCCGACGACAAGCATTACGATGCGCCTATCACCAACGAAACCACTTTCCAGGACACTCTTCTGGAACAGCTCGGATTTCGTCACCTCGACGAGAAGAAACGCAAAATCGGCGCTTATATCATAGGTAATCTTGACGATGCGGGATACTTGTCACGTCCTATCACCGGTATAGCCGACGATTTGCTTTTCACACAGAATATCGATGCCTCCGAAGACGAGATACGCGAAGTGCTTGAAATTATTCAAGACTTCGACCCGGCCGGAGTCGGAGCCGCCGACCTGCGTGAATGCCTGCTCATCCAGCTGCGCCGCATGCGCACCGACACGCCCAACGAAGACTTGGAGAACGCCATCATCATTATCGACAAATACTTCGACGAGTTCACAAAGAAGCATTACGAGAAATTGCAGTCACGCTGCGGTATGACCGACGCCTCATTCAAAGCGGCTCTCGACATAATTCTGTCGCTCAACCCCAAACCGGGCGGTTCAACAGGCACATCCATCCAGAACAACAACTATATCATACCCGACTTCACGGTTATCAACAACGACGGCGAGCTGGAGCTTCAAATCAACGGGCGCAACACTCCCGACCTGCACGTCAGTCGCGATTTTCTCAACATGCTCAAGTATTACACCGAGACAAAAGACAATCGTGAGAAACGTGAAGCCGTTGATTTCATAAAAAACAAAATCGACTCGGCCAACTGGTTCATCGACGCCATAAAACAACGCAAAGACACGCTGTACGTCACAATGAAAGCCATCATGGACTATCAGCGCGACTTCTTCCTGACTGGCGACGAGGGCAAGCTACACCCTATGATACTCAAGGATATAGCCGAAAAAGTCGGGCTTGACATCTCAACCATATCGCGCGTAGCCAACAGCAAATACGTCCAAACGGCCTTTGGCACATTCCAGTTGAAGTATTTCTTCAGCGAAGGCTTGCTCAACGACGAGGGCGAAGAGGTTTCCACACGTGAAATCCGCAAAATTGTACGCGAGAGTGTCGAGAACGAGGACAAGACCAATCCACTCACCGACGACCAGCTGACTGCCATCCTCAAAGAGAAAGGCTACACCTTGGCTCGCCGCACTATCGCCAAATATCGTGAACAAATGGGTATTCCGGTTGCCCGACTGCGCAAACTGATATGAAGACAGCCAAAGTCATCTCCATCATAGGTCATCCCATCTTCCAACCGACTTGGATGTTTTTATTGCTGGCCGGCAACTGGCGCCTGACATTAATCGTCTTTGCCATGACTTGTCTTATTCCGGGGCTTGTCATTGTAATGATGAAACGTTGGAAGCTGATTTCGTCATTGGAAATGGAAGACCGTGACGACCGTCCTGGAGCGCTGTTTGTGTTATTGATGTTTCTTTACGCCGCAATCAGGTTTTTCAGCCGATTACACATCCCGCCTTTCTTCAATTTCTATCTGACCAGCGTTTTGCTTGTCACCGCTTTGGCTTTTGTCATCTCATTTTTCTGGAAAATAAGCCTGCATTCGCTTGGTTGGGGCAATTTGGCAGCCTGTCTGTTTGTGATGGCGACAATGTCCATGCGCATGTATTTGCCGCATTTCATAGCAAGCATCTTGCTGACAGGCATTGTGCTGGCCGCCCGACTAAAATTGAAATCCCACAGCAACGCCCAAATTTACTCAGGCCTCGCCGTGGGATTCTCCACTGTCATTATAATGTATTTTATCCTTCTTGTTTAGTAGGCTCTGATGCCGATACCAATTGAGAACGGCAGCACTTCTGGCCCCTTGCCCGATTTGAACGAGTTTTTGAACTGGTAGCCGATGAACAAATTGACGCATCTGTAACCCATTCTGGCCGTAGCTGAATAAATAACGCTCTCCAACGAGTTGATGCTACCGTATTTCACCTCCCAATTGTGTCCGTCGCCATACACATCGCCTATGCATTTCGACTTGCTGCTCATCAAGAAGCTCACCTTGGCGCCGATAGAGAATTTGAATTTATCGGCTACTCTGAAATTAACCTCAAGCGGAATATCAAGATAGTTGAAGTTGATTTTACTTTTGTCGTACGATGTAATTTCTTCAAACACAATCACTTCTTCGTAAGGTTGAGCCAACCAGGCATTCTTCATATAGTAGTTGTGCGAGCTGAATCCCAAGCCCAGCGAAGTGGTATGTTTCGACTCACCCATCGGGAAATTATATGTGATATAAGCTCCAAAACCTTGGTTGATGGCGCGAAGTTTGAAATTCTCATAGTCGGCTCCAGTGTTCATATCGGTGTACAAGTCAAAACCAACTGTGATTTTTCCGTTTGTTCTGTCTTTGATCAGCTGTGCGTTAGCCATCATGGTTATCAGCAACAATGCCGGAAGTATGAAAAGCTTTTTCTTCATGTTTATACTTTTTATCTATCTTATTTTTCTAATTTGCCGGTCAATTTCTGACGCTTGTCAAGCAATATGTCAATTTCTTCATCGGAAAGCTCTGGATTTTTAAGCTGGGCGTCAATGGCATCGATCAAAGTCTGATAGTTCTCGCCCGTCTGCAACGATTCAAAGGCTTTCTCTTTAAGTTCCACATCCTCAATATGATTCTGAGCAACCGAATCATCAGCTTCGTCACCCAACTGCTCACGAAGTTTATTGATAAGCATGTCGATGAAGTGATTCGCCATTCCGTTGTCCATCATGCTGAACATCTCAACCGAAATGTTATCCTTCATCATATCGTACTGCGACAGGTAAGATTTCAGCTGTTCCAATTGTTCCTTGTCAATGCCAGGCACATCCTCGGGCGGATACTTTTCCATAACCTTCTTGAAAAGCCTGAACAGCTCGTTAACCTTATTTTTCAGTTCATCGTTTCCCATAGGTCATTCATCGTAATATATGCTTTGGTTGAAATCATATATGCTGTCGTTGATATACAAACTGTCAATCAGCAGAGTATCTATCTCCAATATTTCATCTTCGATGAAGATTCTCTTTTCAACAGTATCCATTAGCAGCGAGTCGTACTCGTCAATCCGTGAGCACAAGGCGATGTACGGCAACTCAATGCGGTCGCCGGTTACAAAAGCGTTCTTGAAGCGTTTTTTAACCTGATGATACATGTTCTCAGCTTCCAGACGCGTGCGGAAATCGCCAATGCGCAAGCGGTAGTATGGTTGTCCGAACACCAGATAAACCGGCACTTCGGGATAGTCTTTACGGAATAATTCCTTGACGCTGTCGGCGTGTTTAAGCGCATCGTTGCCAAGCTCCATGAAAATCTGCACACGGTAGCCGTCGATAGTGCTGTCGCTTACGTGAATCTGGCGCTGTTTCATCACCAAAGTATCAATTCTTGCATCCTGACTAAGGATAAGAAACCCTCTTTGCGCGATGCAAGTTGTTGATAACAAGCTTATTAATACTAAAAGCAACAGTCTGTTTCTCAAAACACTAAATTTTTTGCTAAATTACGCAAAACTTTTCAATTTAGTGTGTTTTTTTTGTAATTTTGTGAATAATTTTCTGGATATGAATGAAAATCTCGATGCATATGGTACATCAATGAGCAAGGCCGAGAAAGAGATCGAACAGGTGTTGCGCCCCGATGCTTTTGCCAGTTTTGCCGGACAAGAGCAGGTGGTTGCCAATCTGAAAGTCTTTGTGCAGGCTGCCGCACAGCGCGGCGAATCGCTCGACCATGTTTTGCTTCACGGCCCTCCAGGCCTGGGCAAGACCACCCTTTCGCACATCATTGCCAACGAATTGGGCGTCAATCTGAAGATGACATCGGGGCCGGTGCTCGACAAGCCGGGAAATCTGGCCGGATTGCTTACCAGCCTTGAAAAAAACGACGTGCTTTTCATCGATGAAATACACCGTTTAAGCCCTGTCGTGGAGGAATATTTGTATTCCGCCATGGAAGACTACCGCATCGACATCATGATTGAAACCGGACCTAACGCCCGCAGCGTTCAGATTCAGCTCAATCCATTCACTCTTATTGGCGCCACCACACGTTCCGGATTGCTTACAGCACCTCTGCGCTCACGTTTCGGCATCAATATGCGACTTGAATATTACGATTCAAAGACCTTATCCAACATAATCAAACGTTCAGCTTCAATCCTGAAGGTGCCTATCGACGACGAGGCGGCCTTCGAGATTGCCCGACGCAGCCGCGGCACCCCTCGTATCGCCAATTTGCTGCTACGCCGTGTGCGCGATTTCGCCCAAATCAAAGGTGACGGCAGAATTACCATCGACATCGCGAAAATCGGGCTCAAGGCGCTCAACGTCGACCAACACGGTCTCGACGACATGGACAATCGCATCTTGCTCACCATTATTGAGAAGTTTAAAGGCGGTCCTGTCGGTGTCAATACCATTGCCACTGCGGTAGGCGAAGAGGCTGGCACTATAGAAGAAGTATGCGAGCCTTTCCTCATTCAGGAAGGTTATCTGATGCGCACTCCACGAGGCAGAGTGGCCACCGATCTGGCTTACAAGCATTTAGGATTGTTTAAAGGTGCCGATCAAGGCAGTTTGTTTTAAGCTAAAACAGACATAATAAAAAAGAAGAAGGTTCCTGGGGAGGGAACCTTTCTTCCAAATTAACCATTTAAAACTTAATCCTATGAAAAATCAAAGCTTTACTCTCTTGCTTTGTTTGTTTTTCGGGTGCAAAATTACACAATATTTACTATCGCGTGACAATTTCTAAAAAATATTTTTTAATACGCGTAATTTATTGATTACGTTTAAATTATAGAGCTTTCAAATAACAAAGCGCTTCCAAATTGTCGCCTATCGGCTTGATTTTGCTTAGGTTTTTTACGTTTTTTTTCAAAAATTTTTTGAAAATTTTAACCATTTAGGTTTAAAACCTTTTCAAACCCCAGTAAAATCAAAGCTTTGCTCTATCGTGTTTGGTTTTCTTCTTCTTGCTTGCCCACAAACCGTACACCTCGCTGACATTGCCTGCTGTAATGAAAGCATTGATGTCATTCTCATTGATGTGGTTCATCAAGCTTGAGAACTCGTCCTTGGTCAGAAGAGCTTCGATTTCAACCTTTTTCTGATTGCTGTAACCGCCTGTCACATCGTACATGGTCACGCCGCGCTCGAGTTCGTTAATGATGAAGTCCTGAATGTGTTTATACTGAGGGCTGATAATGCAAACACGTTTTCTGTTGTTCAAACCTGCCGTGAAATAGTCGACAACAAGACCGTTGATCCATGTACCGATCAAACCTATCACAACGATATTGAACGGGTTGATAGCGAAGGCTGTCAAGCAGATGACTGTGCCGGCCACTGTTACCGATGCTCCGATATCGAAGTGCATGTATTTGTTGACTATCTTTGCCAAAATGTCTAGACCGCCGGTTGATGCGTTGATTTTGAACAGAGTGGCCTGTGCGAAACTCAGGATGAGCACAAAGCAAACCAGGTCAAACCAAGGGTCGCCCATCAGCGAAGACACACCGTCGTGCAGAACGGTTGGCGACCAGCCACCGGTGGCGGCGTCGAAAAACGCACTCTTTTCACCGTACAACTTAGTAATGACCATCTGATATGGCAGATATTTCTCGAACAAGGCAGTGAAAGGTCCCAAAATCAAAGCGGTATAAACCGTCTTGATTCCGAACTCCTTGCCTATCAGGAAATATGCCAGCACCAGCAAAATGGCATTGATGACGAAAATCATCACTGACACCTCAAGATGCACACCGAACAAACTTTCCGAAACAGTTGCCAAAACGATTGACAAACCGGAAATTGTACCGATGATGAGCTTGCTTGGCACCAAAAAGTAGTGAACGCAAATAGCTGTCAGAATCATGCCGAATGTCATGATCAGAAATTCAACCCAGAATTTCTTGGTAGCTATGTAATTAAAAACCTCTTTTGAACTAACCATTGTTTATAATTTTTGTTTGTAACTTCAATTTCGGGCCGCAAAAGTACGACTTTTTTTTATTCTATAACAATTTCATCGCAGAAAATCCACGATTTCTCGCCGGCGCCCACATGCCAGTCAGGACAGTTGCCAATTGACTTTGCCACCATTCTCACGTAACGGGCTTTCATTTTTTTGCGGATTTCCAACTCTTGAGTTACAGCTTCTTCAGCTTCCGGGGAAATTTCATTCTCAACGACGCCTACCGATTTAAACTTCTTTCCGTCGTCTGAAATAAGGAATTCCACCTCTTCAGGCATGAATATCCACGACTTCTGATCCTGCAGGAAACTTCCGGCCAAACGTGTAATGTCGGTCATCTCACCCAAGTCGACTGTAGCCACCAGATCGACGCCGTAAAACCCCTGCCATGTGCCTACTCGGAAATTGTCGTTGCCACGCTGAAGGTCAATCAGGGCGATATCACCGCCGGCCGCATATTGGTCGCTGTAATTATTCTTGAGTGTCACTGTGCGGCCGGCATCAATCTTCTTGAAAACGCCCGACGCCACTGTCGACACATGCGACTGTCCGTCACCCAGATCAACCACAGCCACCGCGTTGACTTCGGTGGTGGCCTTTATCACAAACGGACCGTCATATATCTTTGCGCTGCGAATCATGCCCTCCGACGGATCGTTAACATCCAAGGCATAATAAATCACGGCATCTTTGTCGGGATGCGTGATTGTCACCTGCAGGCTGTCGTAGAAAACATACTGGTCAACTGTGATTATCGGAGTTGTAACTATGACGTTACGGTCAATTCTCATCACCGGGCAGTCTTTCGCTTTGGTAGCCCATGCCGTGTTACGGTCGCTTGTCATTGTGAATTCAAGCTTGCCGCCTTCAGCTATCTCATTATAATAAATGTAACTGCGATTCAGTTTCTTGCCATTCAGACGCACCGACTCGATGAAGCAGTTTTCTCTGGAAAGATTTTTGGCAATAATCGTAAATTGTTTGCCATTTTCCAAATTGAGCGTCATCTTCTCGAAATGCGGCACGCCAATCACATAGTATCCGCATGCCGGAGTCACCGGGAAGAATCCCATGGCGCTCATCACATACCAAGCCGACATCTGGCCGCAGTCTTCATTGCCGCAGAGACCGTCGGTTTGATCTGTATAAAGCTCATTCATAATCTTGCCGACCATTTTCTGGGTCTTGGCCGGTTTGCCGATAAAGTTGAACAGATAGGCGATGTGGTGCGACGGCTCGTTGCCGTGAGCGTATTGTCCGATAAGTCCGGTGATGTCAACCTGCTGACGGCCAGTGAGGTCGGACGAAGTGCTGAACAGGCGGCTCAACATCGTGCCATACTGCTCATTGCCACCCATCATCTCAATGTGAGTGTTGACATCCTGAGGCGCGAAGAAGTTGTACTGCCAAGTATTGGCTTCGGTCAGCATGAAATTGACCTGACGCGGATCGAAAGGTGTAACAAAACCTCCGTTTTTGCGGCCACGGAAAAACTTGGTCTCGGGGTCGTAGAGGTTTTTGTAATATTGTGCGCGGCGATAGAATTCGTCGGCCACGTCCTGCCGGCCCATTTTGTCGGCCATCACAGCTATGCACCAGTCGTCGTAGGCATATTCCAAAGTTGTCGACACCGATTCACCGGCTGCGTCGGCTGCTATGTAACCGTATTTCTTGTAACAATCCAAGCCGAAGAAATCCTTATTGGCCCTGTCGACCATTGCCGCCAAAGCCTTGTCGGCGTCAAATCCGGTGATGCCGTTGACATAAGCGTCGGCAAATACCGGAATTGAATGATAACCTATCATGCAGTGAGTTTCGTTGGCCGCCAGCTCCCATGTAGGCAGCAAGCCGCCGGTCTCATAATTATCTATAAAGGTGTTGATGATATCCACCGAACGTTTAGGCTGTATGATATTGAGCAGCGGATTCTCAGTGCGGAATGTATCCCACTGCGAGAAAATTGTGTAACGCGGGCTGGCGGCCTGATGCACCTGCAGGTCGTGAGCACGATAGCGTCCGTCCACATCTGAATAGAGGTTAGGCACTATAAATGAGTGGTAAAGAGCGGTATAGAATACAGTCTTGTCTTTTTCGTTGACGCTCTTCACACTGATGCGGCTCAACTCTTCGTTCCACTGATTGTATGTCTTTTCAGCCAAGGCGTCGAGGTCAAAATCTGTAATTTCCGATTCAAGATTCTTCTTGGCCCCTTCCACATCTACAGCCGATATTCCGATACGCATCAGCAATGGAGTGCCGTCGTTCAAGAAGTCAAACGAATGTACCAAACCGTCTTTTGTGTTATCGTGTTTCTTTATCGGCTTGGAGAACTCCGCATAGAAATAAATGTATTGGTCTCTTGCCCAATATCCGCTGCGGCGGAAACCGCTGATGGCATTTTCTCCTTCAACCTTAGCCCATGCCTCATAAATCTTCTCGGCCGACAATGTCGACTCCTTCAAATCGAGGATTACCGAAGCATTTTCGCCTTGCGGGAAGTAATAGCGGTGTATTGCGGCGCGAACACCCGATGCCAACTCCACCTTTATATTATAATCATCCAAAACCACGCTGTAATAACCTGGGCGCGCCACCTCGGTTTCATGACGGAAAGCCGAGCGATATTCATCTGATTTATAATGCTTTTCGCCAACAACAGGCATAAAACGGAAATCACCGTAATCGTTGCAGCCAGTGCCGCTCAAGTGAGTGTGGCTGAAACCTAGAATATGGTCGTCAGAGTAATGGTAACCCGAGCAGCCGTCCCAGTCGTCCATACGGGTGTCGGGGCTAAGCTGCACCATGCCAAACGGCGCGGTGGCACCCGGATAAGTGTGACCGTGACCGCCAGTGCCGATGAAAACATTTACATAAGATACCGGCTCTCGACCTGAGTCGGCGATTTCAGGTTCCGACGAACATGCCGTCAAAAACAAAGCGACGACAAGCAAGAAAGTTAGTTTTTTCATTGTATAACAGTTAATTTGTTTGCTCGTTACAAGGATAAAATTCAAGGCATAAAATTACTAAATTTTAACTTACGAATAAATATTTTTAGGAAATTTTTAAAAAAAATACACACCCTGTAATGAAAAATTAGTACTTTTGCAACCGATTATGAAAAATCATAGTCCGATTAAAATAGAAAATTTTTCAAATTACTAATTAAAATCACAACAAAATGAAAAAAGTACTTTTACTTTCACTCGGCCTTGTATTAGGCTTTGGTGCTTTCGCACAGAAAAATGTCATTAAAAATGACATCAAAGCAGATGTGGCGTATGGCAAAAAAGCTTCTATCGGCAAGGACATGCCAACAGAAGCCGTATCATTAGCTCCACAAACAGCTAAAAGCGTGGTCATTAACAGATACGATGAGTTTGAAGATGCTATCACAATGTGGTCATACTACGACCTCCAGTCAAACCAGTATGTTGCCAACCGTATGTATCAACTTCCTAACGGTTCAGTAGGTGTTGTAGCAACTTTTTCACACGAAGACAACACGACAGCTTCAGACCGTGGTACAGGTTACAACTTCTTCGATGGCAGTGATTGGGGCGAAGAGCCGGAAACACGCGTCGAACCTTTCAAGACAGGTTGGCCTTCAATCGCACAGTACGGTGCAAACGGTGAAATCCTCCTCGCTCACGGCAATGGTCACATGCAGTGCTTCATCAGAACAACTGCAGGTCAGGGCGAATGGACATATGTCGGTGCTCTTCCGGATTACCCACAAGGATACGCCTACACATCAGAATACCCAACATGGCCAAGAATCGTCACATGCGGCAGCAACCACAACATCGCTGTTGCAGTTGCTGTTCTCCACCACTCAATCAGCTCAGACGAGACAGACCTTCAGACTGTGATGTGGCGTTCAGAAAACCCAGCCGACATCGACAGCTGGACAATCAGCTACGGTCCTCTTCACGATCTTGACACTCCTTGGGATCACAACCAGTTTTCAGCTGACGACTACTGCATGGCATCTAACGGCAACACAGTAGCTCTCCTTTACTCAGGTTGCATAACAAACAGCGTTTGGATGTTCAAATCAACAGACTGCGGCGCAACATGGGAATCAACAAGAGTTTGGGAAAACCCATACGAAGGCAGAGAATTTGACGAAGAACCAGCTTGGGGTATGGAAGACACTCTGTTCATGCCTATGAACGGTTCTATCGCTATTGACAACAAGGGTATCGTCCATGTGGCACTCAACACATTTGAGATGGAACACACTCTGGAAAACGAGCCTGGTTACTACACTTACTATAGAGGCCGCGCCATCGACGGTATCCTTTACTGGAACGACGCACAAGGTGGCCCTGTATCAGACACCGATCACCCTGAATATATCGGTACTCCATACGAAGAACATTTTGCAACTGCCAATCCTCACCATGCCGCACGTCTCTGGTGGCCAATAGCCGATAATCCAGGTTATGTTCACATGGTTGCAGACTCAACAAAATGGATCGGTTATCTT
Organism: Bacteroidales bacterium; assembly: GCA_017616735.1. GTDB lineage: Bacteria > Bacteroidota > Bacteroidia > Bacteroidales > F082 > Limimorpha. Next base: position 38,688 of record JAFZXP010000001.1, on the reverse strand, counting down.
CCTTTGTTCGAAGGAGGTTTGGAATGGACCAACGATCATTTCTTCCATGCAAGTTCATCAGGTTCAACTGAATATGTAAGCAAATTCTATGGTGTATCAGGTCACCCGGCACTGTCATGCGACCCGAACGGCAACCTCGCCTGCGCATTCTCAACACCAGACCTCAGCCGTGAAATGCTTTATAACAATCAATATTACTACAGAAGCATCTTCGCAAGTTATCTGAACGTTGACGAAGGTTACTGGCATCAGATTGAAGACAGCTTCATGACAACATTCGAGCTTTCAATGTCAGAAGGCGTTTTCTCAAACGCAGTTCCGAACGTTGTTAACGAAGGTGAATACTGGTTCTCATACCAGGAAGATGAAGCGCCAGGCTTTTTCTGGGGCAACACGCACTCACAAAGTGCAGCAACAGAGAACTTCATCCATGTTATCAAGGTCATACCGGATCCAGCATTCTTGAGCGTTCCTGCTGCAGAGGCACAGAACATCATCAACGGCATCTATCCTAACCCTGCAACAGACTTCGTAGTTGTCAATTCAGCTATGAATGCTGACGCCACCATCACATTCACCAACCTCGCCGGTCAGACAGTGAAGAGCTTCAACAAGAGCCTCACAATCGGTGAAAACGGTATCAACATCGACCTCGAAAGCGGTGTTTACTTCGTGACAGTCAGCGCCAACGGTTACAACAAGACAACTAAAGTTGTTGTTAAGTAAGACCTTAGTAGACGTTAGACTTTAGACGTTAGACTTTAGTAGAGACGTGCAGTTGCACGTCTCTACATTTATAAAAAGCAATACAATGAAGAAATTATTCGCAACACTGGCAGTCGCCTTGTTCGTGATGGCAATCATGGCGTCATGCGGCAAACAATCAAATGTGACGGTGGAGAACTTCAAATCGCAGGCTAAAGAGCTCGTAAACAAAGAAGTCACAATCACTGGCGTGGCAAGTCACATCTGCTCACACAGCGGCAGAAAACTTTTCCTTGCATCAGAAAACGGCGGCGAAGAACTCGTCACAGTGTTCACAAGCAAAGACATGAAACCTTTCGACAAAGAAACTATCGGCAAGGTTTACACTGTTAAAGGCATTGTGAAAATCACCCAGACCATCGACGAGCAGTATCTCGACAATTGGGAAAAAGACGTTATGGAACAGATTGCCAAAGGTGAAACTGTCGAAGAAGAAAGTCACTGCGGCACCGAAAACAAAGCAGCCGGAATCGAAGTGGACGAAAACGCTGAAAACGCCGAGCTGGCACAAATCAAAGCATTCCGCCAAAAGATTGAGGAAAACAACGGCGAGCCTTTAGTATTCTATCACATAGAATGCAATAGCTTTGAAATCAAATGAAAAAAGCGGTTTAAACCGCTTTTTTCATTTTAGAACCACCATTTACGATGCCTGAAGAAGAGCGTGAGCCCCGCTCCCATCGCCACCATCACCCCAACTATAATCCACAATGCCATAGTCGAGCCCTCGGGGATAAACGGGAACACCACATTCATTCCGAATATACCAGTAATAAATGTTAAAGGCAGTATGATTGATGACATCAAGGTGAGAATCTTCATAATCTCGTTGGTCTTGTTGGTCTGCATCGAATCGAATGTCTTCGACAAACCCTCAATCAAATCCTCATAATCTTCGGTCATATCCCATACCTTCTGATAGTAGTCGAGGATGTTGCCCCAGTAGTCTTCCATGTACTCCAAATCGCCGAAACCCCTAATCTGACCGGTTTCGAAGGAGTGGAACACCCTCAGCTGAGGCTTGAATATAGTGTTTATGGTAATGATATTCTTTCGGGTGACACTGATGCGCTCGATAATCTTAACCTGTTTCGAGCCAAACAGCTCGCGGTTAATCAACTCAAGGTCGAGGCCGACCTTCTTCAACAGATACAAAGACTCCTTCATCAGCTTCTCAAAAATGCGATACAGCAAAATATCGGAAGTCTTCAGGTTTTTCTCGAGCTCGTCCAAGTCGCGTTCCTGATACTCGCTGAACAGCTGACTCACATACCAAGGCGACTTCTCAATGGTGATGATATAATCCTTGCCCCAGAAAAACTTCACCTCTTTTGTCTTGATGAACTTGTTCTGACGGTCAAAATTGGGATACTGAAGAATCAGGAAGTAATAATCGTCGTAGATATCTATTTTCGGACGCTGGTTCAGCGATTTACAGTCCTCGATATCAAGGGGGTGAAAATGGAATTTTTCTCTTAAAAATTTAAAGTCTTCTTCCGCCGGATTCGTCACATGACGCCATTTCAGCGAGCCGATTGTCAGAGTCTCAATCATGCTGTCCCCCTTTCTTTTATGATAAAATTCTACATTCGATTACTGTTTTACAATAAAAACGTGCAAAAATAGAACATTTTTTCAAAATATGCAAGAAAAAAACGACTTAAACGCAATTTCATCACTTCCACTCCAAGGTGTTTATCAAGTGCCTCACATCGTCGGTGATGAAATCTATTACCGGCTGAAGCGAGTCGTTATTGGGATAAACATTGAAATAAAGCGAGCCTCTCATGAAATGATTGGTGCTGTCGGTAAGGTAGAACTGCAAAGGCGATGCCACACCCTCGCCGTCGAGGAAATAAACCAAGCCGTACACCCGTCTGTCGCGGTTTATCACAACGCTGTCACGTATGCCGGTGGCCTTGGTGATGTGTTTGGTTATCATAGTGTAGGCATCCTCCAGATACTCACGCAAGTTGTTATTGACAGCCTTATATGAAAGATGAATGGTACCTTTGAACGACGGAAACTCAACATTGGCCCAGTCTTTTTCGTCAGGCGACAGATAATCGGGAGTTATTGTTGAATACACAGGATATTCAAAGGCATAATAGCGCATAGTGTCGAGCCTGACGTACTGTTTTTCCGGCAAATCGATGCGGAAATAGCCGCGTGGCTTAGGCTGAGGATGGCGGCTGCCGCACGAGCACAGCGCAAGCAAAAGCAGCGACAATGTCAAACTACTGGTCAGTTTTTTCATTGTATGTGACTTTAATTTCAATGATGCGGCGTTTGTCGGCTTTTTCTATCTTGAAAACAAATTCCTTGTATGATGTCGAGAACCCCACAGGCGGTATGCGGCTTTCCATCTCAAGTATGAGTCCGGCCAAAGTGTCGCTTTCACCTTTGATATCCTCAAAATACAGCTCGTTGATTTCAAACACTTTGCAGAAATCGACCAAACTTGTTTGAGCTTTAAAGATATAAGTCTTGTCGTCAATTTTCTTGTAGTTCTGATTCTCAGCCACGATGTCGAATTCATCGCTGATGTCGCCTACAATTTCCTCCAACACGTCTTCCATTGTCACCAAACCCGAGGTGCCGCCGTATTCATCGACCACTATGGCGATATGTATCTTTTTGGCACGGAAATCCTGGAACAAATCGTTGATTTTCTTGTTCTCAGGCACGAAAAACGCCGGTCGGAGCAAACTCTGCCATTTGAAGTCTGTTTCATCGAGGTATGGCAACAGGTCTTTCACATAAAGAATGCCCTTTATATCGTCGAGAGTGTCGCCGTAAACAGGAATTCTTGAGAAACCGTTCTCAATGATAAGGTCGATGAGAGTTTCAAATTTTTTGGTGTATTTGATCGCAAACAGCCTGACGCGCGGTTGCATGATATCGCTCACCTCTTTCTCGCCGAAAGTGGCAATGCCCTGCAACATGGTGCGCTCCTCGATAGGCGTTTCTTCGTCGGTAGTGATGTCGACTGCCGTGGTCAAGTCACTAATTGACAATCCGTTGGTGTTCTTTTTGGCCAAACGCTTGTCGATAAGCGATGTCGATCTGACCATAAGCGAGCTGAGCGGTTTAAACACAACCATCAGGAATTTTATGGAAGGTGCAAGGGCTCTCGACAATTGCGGGGCTTTTTTAGCGGCTGTGATTTTGGGCAGCATTTCGCCGAATATCAGCAACAGCGAGGTGACCACCACCACATTGATAATGAACGCCCACACCGGGTTGGCCGCCATATTGAACATCCTCGACATAATATATGTGGAGAATATCGTAATGGTTACGTTTACCAAATTATTGGTAATCAATATTGTAGCAAGAAATTGCTTTGGTTTTGCACGCAACTCCAGCACCAATTTGTCGGAACGTTTCGACGAGTTTTCCATCTCGTTGATGTCGTTGGGCAGCAGTGAAAAGAAAGCCGTTTCACTGGCCGAAGCCAAAGCCGAGAAAACCAACAAAACACACAATATCACAAGGCATAACGCTGTGATCCATGTGATGCCAAGGAAAAACTGCGTTTCAGCAATAGGTATGTCCATAGTTGATTAGAATGGAAGGTCGTCGCCGTTATATTCCTGACTTGGCATCTGAGGCTCGGCAGGAGCTTGGTATTGTTGCTGATACTGAGGCTGCTGCGGCTGATTGGCGTAAGCGTTATACGACGCGTTAGGGTTCTGCTGTCCCTGACGGTTACCGCTAAGGCTCATCATCTTATCAACGACAATCTCAGTTATATGACGTGTAACATTCTGGCTGTCAACATATTGACGCGAACGAATACGTCCTTCAACATACATTTGGTCGCCTTTCACATAATTACGGCGTTTATCTGCTATATCCTGTGCAAGCGTTCCCCAACTGACCAAATTGTGCCACTCGGTTTGCTCTTGCCAGTTGCCGTCGCGGTCACGGTAGCGTTCCGTTGTAGCCAGCGACACTGTCATTTTCTTAGTTCCGTTATCAAAATTAATCACTTCCGGGTCTTTGCCCAAGTTACCGATCAAGATTACTTTGTTCAAACTTGCCATAGCTTAAATTTTTACACAATTACACTTATATAATTAATAGTGCAAAATTACCAAAATTTTCGTATCATCAAGATAATGAATGAAAAAAATTAATTTTTTTGTTCCAGATAAAAAAAAACTTATTATTTTTGCAGCCGAAAAATAAGTAATTAACAATTAAATTATTATAAGTCATGACAAAAGCTGAAATCGTAGCGAAAATCGCTGAAAAGACTGGTGTTGAAAAAGGCAGCACACAGGCAGTCGTTGAATCATTCATGGAGATCGTTAAAGAAGCCGTTAAGAAGAACGAAGATGTTTATCTGAGAGGTTTCGGCAGCTTCAAGACAAAAGTCAGAGCTGAAAAAGTTGGTAGAAACATCAAGGCCGGAACACGCATCGTTATTCCGGAACACAAGATTCCAGCATTCAAGCCAGCTAAATCATTCATCAACGATATTAAGTAATTTGTACTATGCCAAACGGTAAGAAACACAAAAGACACAAAATGTCGACCCACAAACGCAAAAAACGTTTGAGAAAGGACAGACATAAAAAGAAATAATCTAAAAGATTGATTTCTTGCAGCACATAACACAGCATTGACAAACCGATGTTGTGTTATTGCTTTTAAAATGAATTTAAAACCTTTGTAATATTATGGACAACACAACTACAGTTCCGACAGTCAACAGAGAGCTTGTTATCAGTTCTGATGTTTCAGAGGTTAATATTGTTTTGTTGGAAGACAAGCAGCTCGTTGAATTCCACAAAGAGCAGAACAACAGTAATTTCGCTGTTGGCGATGTGTATTTGGGGCGCATCAAAAAGATATTGCCCGGCTTGAACGCGGCATTTGTCGACATAGGCAGTCAGAAAGACGCCTTTTTGCATTTTCTGGACCTTGGTCCGCAGATAGCTTCGCTTATAAAATATTCTAAGCTGGCTCAGGAAGGCAAGACCGCCCAGACGGTGATGACAAAGTTCAAGCTCTGCAACGACATCGACAAGTCGGGCAAAATCTCCGATTATCTGCAAGCCGGCGACCAAATTCCGGTGCAGATCGCCAAAGAGCCTATCAACACAAAAGGACCGCGCATCTCGGCCGAGATTTCATTCGCCGGACGTTACATAGTGCTGGTTCCTTTCGCCAACCGTGTGTCGGTATCACAAAAAATACGCAGCGGCGAAGAACGCAGCCGACTGAAAAAACTCATCCAGAGCATCAGACCTAACAACTTCGGCGTTATCATCCGCACTGTGGCAGAAGGCAAGAAGGTGGAAGACCTCCATGCCGACATGAAATACCTGTTGGACAAATGGGAGCAGGTAACTGAGTCGTTATACGGAAGCAAGGCCCCGGCAAAGCTGGTGAGCGAACTTGACCGCACCTCGGCAATGTTGCGCGACCTGCTCAACGAATCGTTCAATACAATTACTGTTGACAATCAAGCTCTTCACGACGAAATCAAGAGCTACATCGCCACCATCGCACCTCAGAAAGCCGACATCGTCAAGCTGTACAAAGGCAAAGAGCCCATCTTTGAGCATTACGGCGTTGCGCGACAGGTTAAGGGGTCGTTCGGCAGAATTGTCACAATCAGAAATGGTGTTTACCTCATCATTGAACACACCGAGGCCATGCACGTCATCGACGTGAACAGCGGCCATCGAGTCAACAAGGAAGCGTCTCAAGAAGAGAACGCATTGACTGTCAACCTGGAAGCGGCAGTGGAAATCGCCAGACAATTGCGTCTGCGCGACATGGGCGGCATCATCATCGTCGACTTCATCGACATGCACGAAGCGAAGCATCGCAAGGAATTGTTCGATAAGTTGCAGGAAGAGATGGCCAAAGACCGCGCCAAGCACACCATTCTTCCAGCCACAAAATTCGGGCTCATCCAGATCACGCGTCAGCGTGTGCGTCCCGAAACTGAAGTCACCGTTCAGGAGAAATGCCCGGTATGCGGCGGCACAGGCAAAATCAGACCATCGATGATTTACATCGACGAAATCGAGAACAGCCTCAAGTACCTTTTGCTTGACCAAAACGAAAAAGAGGTTACATTGCAGGTTCATCCGTTTGTCTACGCCTACCTCACCAAAGGTTTCATCTCTATCAGAAGGAAGTGGATGTGGAAGTATCACAAAACGATACACATCAACGAAGTGAAATCATTCCACATGCTTCAGTACAACTTCCAGAACAAAAACGGAGACGACATCACTTTCTAACAGTTAACAGTTAGCAGTTGACAGTTAACAGTTAGCAGTTAGTAATTACAAGTTAAAAAGAGATGCGCGCATCTCTTTTTTATTTTAAAAAAACTATCAACTGTAAACTGTCAATTGTAAACTTTTTTGTATATTTGCAAGTTTAAATATACTTACATGAAAGAAATCGTACTTAGCGGCATCAGACCTACGGGAAATTTGCATCTCGGCAATTATTTCGGCGCGGTAAAAAACTTTATCCGCCTTCAAGATAATTACAATTGCTTCTTTTTTATAGCTGATTATCATTCACTTACCACACATCCTCATCCCGACGACCTTCACGGAAGAGTGCGTCAGATATTGGTGGAATATCTTGCGGCAGGTGTCGATCCCGAAAAAGCCACACTCTATGTGCAGAGCGATGTGCCCGAGGTGGTCGAGTTGTATCTTTTCCTCAATATGAATGCCTACATAGGCGAGTTGGAGCGCGTCACAACATTCAAAGAAAAGGTGCGCAAACAACCCGACAACGTCAATGCCGGCCTTCTCACCTACCCGACCTTGATGGCTGCGGATATCTTGATACACAAGTCGCAATACGTGCCGGTGGGCAAAGACCAGGAGCAGAATTTGGAGAAAGCCCGCGACTTTGCAGGTCGTTTCAACAACATCTACGGAGTAGAGTATTTCCCAATTCCACAGGCATTTAACTTTGGAAATCAATTAGTTAAAGTACCAGGACTGGACGGCAACGGCAAAATGGGCAAAAGCGAAGGCGAAGGCAACGCCATATTCTTGGCCGAAGACGACGCCTCTATCCGCAAGAAAGTGATGCGCGCAAAGACCGACAGCGGCCCGACCGAGTTGAATCAGGAGAAACCCGAGGCTATAGCCAACCTCTTCCAACTGATGAGTATTGTGTCAAAGCCAGAGACTGTTCAGTTTTTTGACGACGCGTACAACAACATGACAATCCGCTACGGCGACATGAAGAAACAGCTGGCCGAAGACATGATTCAGTTTGTGACACCTATACGCGAAAAGATTCGTGAAATCGACGCCAACGACGAATATATTAACAAGGTGGCCCGCATGGGTGCTGAAAAAGCACGCGAAAGCGCAAGAAAAACCATCAAAGAAGTTAGAGAGATTATAGGATTTAAGCCGTTTTAATGATTGAGCACGAAAAAAAGCAGGAAAGAGCGGTTTTGGTTGCCGTGAGCACGTATGAACAAAACCGCGAGCGCACCGAGGAGTACCTCGATGAGCTTGAGTTTCTGTTGGAGACCGCCGGCGGCGTGAGTGTGGGACGCTTTGTGCAGCCTTTGGAACGCCCGAACAGCGTAACTTATTTAGGTTCAGGCAAACTTGAGGAACTGAAGCAATACATCAAAGCGGAAGAAATCGACATGGCGATATTCGACGATGAGCTGAGCGCCACGCAAATCCGCAATCTCGAAAAAGAATTGGAGTGCCGTATACTCGACAGGACCAACCTGATTCTTGACATTTTTGCCAAAAACGCAAAGACAGCTTACGCCAAAACACAGGTGGAACTTGCTCAGTATCAATACATGCTGCCACGACTGACCAGAATGTGGACGCACTTGGAACGTCAGCGAGGCGGTATTGGAATGAGAGGCCCGGGTGAAACCCAGATTGAGACCGACCGTAAGATTATCCGCAATAAAATAGCTTCTCTGAAAGAGAAACTTGAGGAAATCGATATGCAGAAATCGGTGCAGCGCAAAAACCGTCAGCAGATGGTGCGCGTGGCACTGGTGGGATACACCAACGTAGGCAAATCAACCATAATGAACATGCTCAGCAAGAGCGATGTGTTTGCCGAAAACAAACTTTTCGCCACCTTGGACACCACAGTGCGCAAGGTTGTGATTGAAAATTTGCCGTTTTTGCTGTCCGACACAGTCGGATTCATCCGCAAATTGCCGACTCAGCTGGTGGAATCATTCAAATCAACCCTCGACGAGGTTAGAGAATCAGACATATTGCTCCACGTGGTTGACATTTCGCATCCCGATTTTGAATCACAAATCGAAACAGTCAACCAAACTTTGGCCGACATAGGCGCTGGCGACAAAAAAACCATCATGGTTTTCAATAAGATAGACGCCTACACCTATCAGGAGAAAGAAGCCGACGATTTAACCCCGGCCACCACCAAAAACTACACTTTGGACGACTGGAAGAAAACATGGATGGCCAAAGGCAAGCCCTGCATCTTTATCTCGGCAGCCGAAAAGACTCATTATCAGGAGTTTCGCGATCTTTTGTACAAGGAAATCCGCGACATGCATGCCATCAGATATCCATACGACAACTTCCTTTATTAAAGCAACCATATGATTATCAACACACATAGCCACATTTACGATGAAGCCTTCGACTTGGACCGCGAAGCGGCTTTCAATCGCGCTCTGGAGGCTGGTGTGGAGATGTTGCTGTTGCCGAACACCGACGAGAAAAGCATTGAGCCGATGATGCAGTTTTACGAAAAGCATCCTGATAATGTGAGAGTTATGATGGGACTGCATCCGGAAGAGGTGAAAGAGGATTATAAAGAGAAGTTAAGAATTATTGAGGAGGAGATTTCTCCACTCCCTTCGGTCGGTCGAAATGACGGTAGTCCAATGGTTGGCATTGGTGAAATCGGCCTCGATTTTTATTGGGACGACACTTTCAAAAAAGAGCAGATTGAGGTGTTGAGCGAACAACTGCATTGGGCAAAGGATTTGGGATTACCGGTGTCGCTGCATACAAGAAACGCTTTCCATGAGATGTTCAAGGTATTGGACCACGAACAGGATGGCCGCCTCGCCGGAGTCATGCACTGTTTCAACGGCACTTACGATGAGGCTCGCACTGCCGTTTCTTACGGCTTCCATCTCGGGCTCGGCGGCGTAATCACTTACAAAAACTGTGGAGTGAAGGATTTTTTGGCCGACATCCCAATGGACAGAATCGTTCTTGAAACCGACGACCCTTATCTACCGCCAGTACCCTATCGTGGACAGCGCAACGAGCCTGCCCACATAGTCAAGACAGCTGAAAAAGTGGCGGAGATTTACGGGGTAACGACTGAAGAAATTTTTGAACAAACAACAAAAAACGCGATAAAACTATTTAAGTTGACAATTTACAGTTGATAGTTGACAGTTTAAACTGCCAACTGCTAACTGTCAACTGTTAACTGTCAACTGCTAACTGTTAACTGATAACTTGTATGAAAAAGCCTTCAATTTTAGTGCTTTATACCGGTGGCACAATAGGAATGATGAAAGACCCGAAGACCGGCAGTCTGGTACCGTTCGACTTCGGCAACATTTACGAAGATTTGCCAGTGCTTCGCAACCTCGATTACAACATCGATTTCTATTCGTTCGAGACACTCATCGACTCGTCAAACATGACACCGGAGGTTTGGGTTGAGCTGGCCGAAAAAATCGAGGAAAACTATGACAACTACGACGGATTCGTAGTGCTTCACGGTTCCGACACCATGGCCTACAGCGCTTCGGCTTTGAGCTTTATGCTGGAAAACCTTGCCAAACCGATAGTTTTCACCGGTTCGCAACTGCCAATGGGAATGGTGCGAAGCGACGGGCGTGAAAATTTCGTCACATCCATCGAGATAGCGGCATCAAAAATTGATGGCAAACCATGCGCCCCAGAAGTTTGTATATTCTTTGAAAATCAGTTGCTTAGAGGTAATCGCGCCACCAAATTCAATGCCGAAAACTTCAACGCTTTCTCATCAGGCAACTACCCGACCCTGGCCGACGTAGGCATTAAAATTAAATACAACAGGGAATTCATTGCCAAGCCATCCAACGAAAAGCTGATAGTTCACAAGAAGTTTGACCGAAACGTAGGTATATTGAAATTGTTCCCGGGCATTACATATTCCTATGTTAAGCACACTTTGGAAACACCTGGGCTGAAAGGCATTATTCTTGAGACCTTCGGCTCGGGCAACGCGCCTACCAGCGAATGGTTCCTCGACGAGCTTGCCGACGCCATCCGAAAAGGCCTGATCATCTACAACGTGACGCAGTGCAAGTCGGGTTCAGTGGAGATGGGACGCTACGAAACCAGTCTCAATCTCAATAAAATCGGGGTCATCAGCGGCTACGACATCACCACCGAGTCGGCTTTGGCCAAACTGATGTATCTGCTCGGTGAAGGTTACAACCGCAAGGATGTCAAGAAATATCTGCAAACTCCGTTGAGAGGAGAAATGACAATTTGATAGTTTCAGCTCTGCTGTTGTTAGTAAACTAAAATATTGAAAATAAGTTATTTAGCGATAAGGCTGGGATTTTTATTAAAAAAATGAAATATTGTTGGAAAATTCTTGTTTTAGCTAAAGAAATTTTTTGTAATTTTGACACGCAATTTTTGTGGAGATAATAATCCCTGGGAGAGATGTCCGAGTGGTTTAAGGAGCACGCCTGGAAAGTGTGTGTACTTCAAAAGGGTACCGCGGGTTCGAATCCCGCTCTCTCCGCAGGTAGAGACGGTCAGCTGACCGTCTGTACAGTTGAAAGTTGATAGTTGATAGTTGAAAGTTAAAATAGAAATCAAATTAAATATTAACAAATTAAAAAGTAGTAATTCAAAATTCAAATCATGAAAAAATTAATTGCTTTACTGACAGTTGCTGGATTTTTGACATTTGGAATCAGCAACTCACTTCTTGCACAAGAAGAAAATGCGCAGACAACAGAAGCTCAGACTGAACAGGTAGTTGAGGCTACAGAAACAGCTGAGATGGCAACAATGGAGACAGAGGAAGCAGCTCCTACATTCCACGAGGTTTTGAAGAAACAGTTCATCGATGGTGGCTGGGGCTTCATGAGCGTGGTTTTGTTAGTGTTGGTCCTCGGTTTGGCAGTGTCAATCGAAAGAATCATCTATTTGACATTGAGCACAACAAACACTAAGAACCTCCTTGCAAATCTTGAGACAACTTTGAACAAAGAAGGCATTGAGAAAGCTAAAGATCTCTGCCGTGAAACACGCGGCCCGGTCGCAAGTATTTTCTATCAGGGCTTGATGCGTTACAACGAAGGTCTCGATGAGGTTGAAAAATCAATCGTATCATACGGTTCAGTGATGACAGGTAACCTTGAAAGCGGCGTGAGCTGGATTTCATTGTTCATCGCTTTGGGACCTATGTTGGGATTTATGGGTACTGTTGTCGGTATGATCGAAGCTTTCGACGCTATCGCTGCAGCAGGTGATATCAGCCCAACAGTTGTTGCTGGCGGTATGAAAGTCGCTTTGTTGACCACAGTGTTCGGTCTTATCACAGCTGTTATCCTCCAGATCTGCTTCAACTTCATCCTCAACAAGATTGAAGGTATAGTGAACGATATGGAAGATTCATCAATCTCATTCATGGACATGCTCCACGCTTATTCAAAGAAAAACTAATCTAACAAAAGAAAAATCATGGTCGAAAAATTAACAAAATATTGCAAATATTTGCTTATAGCCTTGATGGTTCTCAACGTTCTGTTCGCAGTCCTCGGCGTTGCCAATGGTAAAGATAGCGTTGGAATCTTCATGGTGTTCGCATATTGCATGCTTGGATTGACTGTGGTTGCGATTTTGTTTGCACCTATTTATGGAATTATTATCAATCCAAAAAGCGTAAAGACTATAGGATATGTCGTAGCTTTGGTGGCAGTTCTCGCACTTTTTGCATGGCTGATTTCCAAGGGTTCGACACTTTCAACCGAATATCTTGAATCAATGGGTGTGTCACGTGGACAAGAGTCTTTTGTTGACTTCTTCATGATGTTCACATACATTGTAGTAGGCGGCACAATCGCAGCTGTAATCTATTCAGCAGTATCGAAACTCATTAATAAATAATAAGGAAGGAAATTATCATGGCACGTCAGAAAAAGAAAGTTCCGGAAATCAACGCCAGTTCAATGGCTGATATCTCTTTCTTGCTGTTGATATTCTTCCTCGTTACCACTACGATGGACACAGATAGCGGTATCACCCGTCGTCTGCCCCCACCAGTAGAAAACCCAGACATGGATGTCAAAGTGAAAGAAAGAAACATTTTGAACGTCATGATCAATAAGTACGACAAATTGATGGTTAACGGTAAGCCATGCGACATCTCAGACCTTAAGGATAAAACCAGAGATTTCATCACTCCTAAACCGAATGATGAAAAAGCCCCTGAGGTTGAAGTCAAGGAAATCGAGTTGATTGGCAACTTCATGACCAACAAAGGAGTCGTATCACTTAAGAATGACCGCGGTACTTCATACATGATGTACATTGCAGTTCAAAATGAATTGGCGAAAGCTTTCAATGAACTCAGAGAGGAAGTGGCTATGACATACTTCAAACAGCATTACAACGACATGACCGATAAGGATAAGATTGACGCTGTCAACAAAGCTGTCCCTGTACGTATTTCAGAAGCTGAACCTGAAGAAATCAAATAAAGGAGGTTAATATGGCAAAATTCAGAAAAGGTGGAAAGAAAGAGGTTCCGGCAATTTCAACCGGTTCAATGCCTGACATCATCTTCATGTTGATCTTCTTCTTCATGGTGACAACTTCCATGCGTGAGACATCATTGAAAGTGAAAATGAAATTACCAGCAGCGACGGAAGTCCAGAAGCTCGAGAAGAAATCTCTCGTGAGTTTCATCTACATCGGACCTCCGACCAACACTAAGCTTTATGGTACAGAAGCACGTATCCAGCTTAACGACCAGTATGCACGTATCGAAGACATCATCCCGTTCATCGAACAGGAACGTCTCGACCGCGCTGAAGCCGACCGTCCTCTGCTCACCACATCTCTCAAAATTCATGAGGAAGTGAGAATGGGTCTGGTCACCGACGTGAAGCAGGAGTTGCGTAAATGCGGTGCATTCCGTATTAACTACTCTGTACGTAAAGGGGAATAAGACTTTAGACGTTAGTCTTTAGTCTTTAGACATTAGATATTAGTAGAGGCGCACGGTCGTGCGCCTCTACATTTTTTATATCGGGTCAACATCAATTGAAATTGAAACCGCCTTATAATCGTTGAGGTGTTTGAACGCGTCGATTTCCGATTTGATTATTTCCTTGACACGCGCGGTGTTGGCATTGCGTTCAAATTTAATCAGAATCTGTTTGATGTATTGGTTTTTAATCCTTGACACCACAGGGTATTCAGGGCCTAACAGATTATTTTTGAATGTTGGGCGCAGACGTTTGGCAAAGGCCTCGGCCGCTTTGTTCAGCTTTTCATAGTCGACATGCCGTAATTTTATCATTATCAGCCTATAATACGGCGGATAGCAGAACTGACGGCGAATGGGCATCTGCTCCTCGAAAAAGCGTACATAGTCGTGATTGACAACGTTAAGTATCACAGGATGTGTGGGCTGATACGTCTGGATTATCACCTTGCCCTTCTCCCCTTTTCTGCCGGCACGTCCGCTCACCTGCTCCATCAACTGGAAACTGCGTTCATAAGCTCTGAAATCGGGGAATGACAGCATATTGTCGGCATCGAGTATGCCTACGGTTTTGACATGGTCGAAATCAAGGCCTTTGGTTACCATCTGTGTGCCGACCAGCACATCGGTCTCACGGTTTTTGAACTGGTCAAGTATGTGCTGGTAACTGTTTTTCGACCTCGTGGTATCGAGGTCGAGGCGAGCGCAGCGAGCCTCAGGAATGAGTATATGCAGGTCCTCCTCAACACGCTCGGTGCCGAAGCCATGCATTTTCAAATCGGTGCTGTGGCATGACGGACATTCCGACGGCACCGCCATGGTGTAACCGCAGTAATGGCATTTCATGATATTCTGCGCCTTGTGATACGTCATTGACACATCGCAATTGATACACTGAGGCACCCAATGGCAGACGCCGCATTCCAAACGCAGCGAGAATCCCCGACGATTTTGGAAAAGTATCACCTGATTCTTGTCGGCAAGAGTGTTTCGCATAGCATCTATCAGCACACTGCCGAAATTGGCCTGCATCAGCTTACGTCGCCTCTCCACCCGCATGTCGTCGACTATTATTTCTGGCATCTCCACACCACCGTATCGCTCAGTTAGCTCCACCAGATGATATCGCCCCTGCTTTGCATTGTAAAAGCTCTCAAACGATGGTGTGGCCGAGCCAAGAACCACATCAGCACCGTGGGCGCGGGCCAAAATCAAGCTCAGGTCACGGGCATTGTAACGCGGAGCCGGGTCGATCTGTTTGAACGATGTATCGTGCTCCTCGTCAACAATTATTAAGCCCAGTTCTGAAAAAGGCAATAATATAGAGGAACGCGAGCCAATGATAATCTGATATTTCGAGTTTTTGGTGCGTTCAAATTCAAGCACCTGCTCCCATATCTCCACTCGTTCCATATCGCTGTAGCGCGAGTGATACACTCCCACCCTGTCGCCGAAATACTTCTTCAACCTGTTGATAATCTGTTCGGTAAGAGCAATTTCAGGCAGCAGATAAAGCACTTGCTTGCCCTTGTCAATAGCTTCCTGTATCAGTTTGATGTATATCTCGGTCTTTCCCGACGAAGTGACGCCATGCAGCAAAACAGGCTTTTCATTTTCAAAACCGCGATGAATCTCCTCAAATGCCTGCTGTTGCTTGTCGGTAAACTGAATTGAGCCTGCGTCGGTCAAAGCCGAAAAGCTCTTCAGACGGCTAACCCGCTTCTCGTAAGTCTTAAATACTCCTTTGTTAACCAAGGCTTTCAAAACAGTGCTGTTGGCGCCGGCTTTCGCAGCCAGCTCTGAGGCTCGCACATCGGTTTCGGCATTGCCGCCAAGAACAAAAAACGACATCACAACTTCAAGTTGCTTATATGCGCGTTTGGTCAATTCGTCCATCAGCTCGTGCATCTTTTGGTCGCTTTTATATTCATCGGCCAGGCCCACAAAACGCTCGTATTTCGCCTTAAACTTCGGGTCGAGCTCCTCTTCCATCACAACGATTTTGCGTTCAATCATAGTTTTGATCAAAGGCATAACCTTCTTGTAACCGATGATTTTGCTCACCTCGCTGATTGTAAGCTTAGGCTGCACCTGCAACGCCTCAACAATAAGGTATTCGAAGTCGTTAAGCGCCATGGTGTCAAGCTCAAACTCCTCCGACAGCATTATTTTCGATTCGCTCGACAGCTTCATGGCCGATGGCAAAGCAGCCTGCATCACCTCGCCCTGGTAGCATAGATAGTAATCGCATATCCATTGCCAAAACTTTAGCTGCTTGGCATTCACCACAGGCTTATCATCAAGTATTCCAAGAATATATTTAACCTGCTCAAATTCAGGTACTTGCTCGCTCACTTCGCTCACCAGTCCAGACATAATCTTGGCTTTGCCGAACTGCACCACAACGCGCTGCCCGACTTGAATACTGTCATTCAATTCCATGGGGACACGGTATGAAAACGTGCCCGGAACCGGTAACGGCAGTATTACACTAACGAATAATGTCTTTCTTTCCATCTTCAATCCGACAACAAAATTAATAATTTTCCGTTAATACCATGTTTATATATTTTTTATTTTTGACATATAAAATATTTTCTCGTGATGAAGTATAAATTATTGACAATCATATCATTACTCATAGTATTACACGCCTCTGCCCAAACTCTGACATCGTATTCCGATATAAATCATAGAGATGATGTGCAGACGGTGCTGCTGCATCCAACCGACTACGACCTTGACAAACCGGTCATTTACCTTGACAATATGAAGGAGCAGTTGCATTTGCAGTTTGATGTTTTTGCCGATGACGCACCATATTTGTATTACACCTTCATTCATTGCAACAATCTGTGGCAGCCCACCGATTTGCCTAAAAACGACTATATTAACGGATTTTTTCAAGACGACATTGACGATTTCAGTTTTTCGGTCAACACATATGTCAATTATGTGCATTACGACCTGCTGTTTCCTCAAGAAGACATGATGCCAAAGCTGTCGGGCAACTACATTCTGATGGTTACCGGCGAAGATCCTAAAGACATTTATTTCACACGCAGGTTTTATGTGGTTGAAGCTCAAGCCCGCATTACAGCCACCATGCCGCGCTATCCTTTCGACCTGAATCTGGGTTCCAACAAGCAGGAAATCGACCTGGATATCTCATTTCCCGACATGTTAAACAAAAGGGCCGGCCAATATACCAATGTCACCATTCAGCAAAACGGCCGTCTTGACAATGCAGTGTATGGATTGAAGCCTTCGTACACTTATCCTGAAAAAATGTCGTATGTCAATAATCCGAAAACAGTGTTTGAATCCGGTAATCAGTTTCTGAGAATCAATACAAGTAATTTTGAAAACCGCCCTGAAAAGACCAAGACTGTTTACCGTGAGCAGGATTATTACGTAGTTACGCTCTATGATGACACCAAGCGTAACACTCACGTTTACAGCGAAGACGAGGACCTTTTCGGCGAAAAATACATTTATCTGGAACGCAGTGGCTTTGACGCCACCAAAGAAGCAGATTATGCAATGGTAGACTTTTTTCTATCATGGCCGCAGTATATGCTCGAAAAAGATGTTTACATCATCGGGGCTATCACCGATTGGCGTCTGGATGAGAATTCAAAAATGCAATACGACCCCAACAGACGGGGCTACAGCAAAGGCTTGCTGTTGAAACAGGGCTATTACGATTACATGTACGCCGTCAAAGACAATGCAACCGGCATCACTTCAGTAGCACCGGTCAACGGCGATTTCTGGGAAACGAACAATATGTATCATGTTTTTGTGTATTTGTTCGATCCGATTGAGAATTACGATAAATTGATTGGATATAATTATATTAAGTCTCATTAGTTGAAAAGAGTATTCTTTATATTAGTGATAGTTGCGGTTTTTGTTTCTTGCGATAAAAAACCGCAGAGAATCAACTATTCCGGCATTACGCAGGGGTCGTATTTCTCAATCACTTATTATGACTGGGAAGGCAGAAGTTTTGAAGCTGAAGTCGACTCAATTTTCAAGGAGGTTGATAATTCGGTTTCACTTTGGAACGAAAACTCAATCATCAGGAAAGTGAATCGCAACGAAGATATCGCTGTAAATCAGATATTTAAAGATAATTTCAACTGGGCTCAGAAAGCTTCTGAGTTTTCTGGTGGAGCCTTTGATGCCACAATCGGGCCGCTGGTTTCGGCATGGGGTTTCCATTACAAAAAAGAACTCGAGATGACGCCGAAAATTGTGGATTCTATTCGCCAGCTAGTCGGTTATAAAAAAGTTAGAATTGTTAATGACAAAGTTGTGAAAGATAATCCGAACATGACTTTGGACTTCAACGCCGTGGCTCAAGGATATACCACCGATTTGATCGGTAAATTCTTGGAATCCAAAGGAATTTGCAATTATTTGGTCGACGTTGGAGGTGAGATTTTTGCCCGCGGCACAAAACCAAGCGGAGAACTTTGGACCATCGGCATTGAGAAGCCAGCAGAAAACTATGATTCAGAACGCTCAGTACAAATAAAAATCCACCTCAAGGACAAAGGCATTGTCACCTCAGGAAACTATCGCAAATACATCGAAAAAGACGGCGTTCGTTATTCGCACAGCATCGACCCCGTAACAGGTTATCCGGTCGAACAGAATCTGCTAAGCGCCACTGTTATCGCCGACAATGCCTCTTGGGCCGACTGCCTTGCCACGATTTGCATGCTTGTTGGCAAAGAAAAAGCCTCGGCATTGCTTGAAGACCAAGATGTCGAGGCGTATTTTATTTATGTCGATAATGACGGACGTATTCAATCGGAATGGCTTAATCGTGTTGATTAGGGCACTGCGCTTCATCACCACCGCAGATGCATTTTGAGTCAGGATCAAGTGAATGAGCGCATTTCCGTTCGAATCGGCCGTTTTTCTTCACAATAGACTTGATTCCTATCGCAGCGAAGGCCAACAGGAGTAGAAACAGTGTAGGAATCAAAAATGCCCAGTAATTCATTCACAGACAATTAAGAAATAGTTCTTCTTACCTTTCTGCACGAGGATGTATTTGCCATTGAGGAGGTCGTCGGTGCCGACGGTCTTCTGCTCGGTCACCTTGTCCTTGTTGACCGACACGCCGTTGCCCTGCACCATCTTGCGAGCCTCGCCCTTTGACGGGAACACTCCAGTCTGCACGAGGAAGTCGACTATACCGACACCTGCGCCGAGAGCGTCTTTCGAGAACTTGCACTGCGGCACACCGTCGAATATGCTCAGCAATGTGGCTTCGTCAAACTTGTGCAATGCCTCGGCTGTGCCTTTGCCAAACAATATCTGTGTAGCTTCTTCTGCCATTTCGAGATCTTCTTTTGAGTGAACAACCAATGTCAGCTCACGTGCCAGTGTGCGCTGCAGCTCGCGCAAATGCGGCTCAGCTTGATGACGTGCAATCAAAGCATCGATTTCATCTTTCTTCAACAAGGTGAAAATCTTGATGTAACGAGCTGCGTCTTCGTCGGTGCAGTTCATCCAGAACTGGTAGAAAGCGTATGGCGAGGTCTTCTCCGGATCGAGCCAGATGTTACCTTTCTCGGTCTTGCCGAACTTGCCGCCATCAGCCTTTGTGATAAGGTTGCAGGTCAAAGCGAAAGCCTCTTTGTCGGCGCCGAGTTTGCGGCGGATGAGTTCTGTTCCTGTGGTGATGTTGCCCCACTGGTCGGAGCCGCCCATCTGCAGTTTGCAGTTCTTATGCTCAAACAGATAGAGGAAGTCGTAGCCTTGAACCAATTGGTAGCTGAACTCTGTGAACGACATACCGTCGCCTTCGCCGTTGAAACGTTTCTTCACCGAGTCCTTGGCCATCATATAGTTGACAGTGATGTGCTTGCCGATGTCGCGGATGAAATGCAGGAAAGTGTAATCCTTCATCCAATCGTAGTTGTTGACGAGTTCGGCACGGTTCGGAGCGTCGCTGTCGAAATCGAGGAACTTGGCCAATTGCTTTTTGATGCAAGCCTGGTTGTGCTGCAATGTCTCATCGTTCAACAGGTTACGCTCTGCCGATTTGCCTGACGGGTCGCCAATCATGCCTGTAGCACCGCCAAGCAATGCCAACGGTTTATGTCCGGCAGCCTGGAAATGGCGCAGCATCATGATGCCGCAAAGGTGTCCGATATGCAGTGAGTCAGCGGTCGGGTCTATGCCCAGATAAGCCGTTGTCATTTCTTTCTTCAGTTGTTCTTCTGTGCCTGGAGTCATGTTGTTCAACATTCCGCGCCAGCGCAATTCTTCTACGAAATCTTCCTTCATTGTATTATAGATAAATTCTTTGCAAAAATAAATAAATTTATCATGCATTGCTAAAAAAATCTTAATTTTGCAAATTACAGCGTTCAAAAAAATGAATGGATTATATAAAAAAATATTGTGCATTGTCACAACGGTATTGCTGTCGCTGCTTTTTGTGCAGACGACATGGCATCCGTTCACGTATTTGAAGCTGAAAAACGACCCGCAAAAAGCCCACAAGCCCGAATTGACCTTCACCAATTACTGCAAAGGTTCATTTCAATCACAAGTTGACGAGTATTTGAAAGAGAATTACGCCACCAGGGCTATATGTATACGCACCGTCAACCAGTATAACTATTGGTTTGACAACAAAAAGACTTGCACTGGCTTTATGCTGCCGGGCAAAGACAATTGGATGTATTACCGTCCCGGCGTGCTTGACTATTACGGGAAGGAAGGTCCGACACATTTCAAAACCGACTTCGAGTTGAGGAATTATATTGACAATCAAGTCGATATGCTCAATGAATTAAGAGGTATTTTAAGAAACGATTATGGCATAGAGTTGCTGTCGTTTATAGCTCCCGACAAACCTTTCATCTACCCCGAGCATCTCCCTGACATGGAACGCGACACCACCATGGTCAATGCCGGCGATTATTTCGCTCAGCGTTTTGCCGAAACCGATTTTCCCAACATTGACATGAAGCCTTGGTATAAAGCCATAGCCGACACTTCACAACGTTTGCTTTTCATGCCTATGGACTCGCATTGGCAGTATGCCAGTGTGTTTGGATTCGACTCTCTGTTTAGACTGATGAACAGTCTCAACGATTTTGGAATTCCGCAGATGAAGATTAACGGCATTAAAACAAGCCGATACAAAGGCCGTCAGGACGACGAGGCCACGCTCAACCTGCTGTTTAAGATTCCCAACCATACTCCGCTATACACGGCCGACATCAGCGTGATAAGCGACAGCACAAGCCGCAAGCCTAAGGTGCTGTTTGTAGGTGACTCATTCATATTCGCCTACGAATGGCTGATCCCAAAGAAAGAACTTACCTCGTATTATGAGAATTGGTTTTACTACGACAATGTCTATAAAGGTTTCAATAAGGCCAAGTACAAACTCAAGGACATTAACAAGTTACGAAGCGTTCTGAACGCCGATTTCATAGTTGTTTATTCTGTTGGTTATCAATGGTATCACGGCACAAGAGGTTTTGTTGAAGATGTTTTGTCCGCAATTAAGGATCCTTACCAAGTGGAAGTGGCCAAAACTATGAATCGCATCGAAAGCGACGAGGAGTGGATGCAAAAAATTAGAGAAAAAGCCCAAGACAAAGGCGTGTCGGTCGAGCGGATGCTCGAACTTGATGCACAATGGGTTGTTGAACATAAAAACAAATAACGATGGTATTTAGTAGTAACGTTTTCCTTCTATATTTTCTGCCGCTTTTTCTGATATGCTATTTTGTATGTCCGAAAAAGTTCAGAAACTATGTCATACTGCTGTTTTCGATAGTGTTTTACGCCTATGGCGCGCCCGACTTCATACTATATCTGCTCGGTTCCACCGTTGCCAGCTTCTATCTGGTGAAAGCGATGCGAAAAACCGGGAAACCTGGATTGAAAAAGCTTTATTGCGCCCTAGCCATCATTATCAGTCTCGGACTTTTGGTATATTACAAATATGCCAACTTCCTGATTGACAACATTAATGCGTTGATCGGGCTGTTCGGCGCCAATGCCGTCAGGATGGCCAAGGTGTTGCTCCCGATAGGCATCTCGTTCTTCACTTTCCAGTCGATAACATACGTGATTGACACTTACCGCGGCAACAACGAGCCCATGGACAAGCTGACCGACTACATTGTCTACATCATGATGTTTCCTCAGCTTATAGCCGGCCCCATCGTGCGCTACTGCGACATAGAGAGTGAGATACGCCACCGTAAGTACAGCAGCGCCGAGTTTTTGCAAGGCTTCAATCGTTTTGTCATAGGTCTTTCGAAGAAGATATTGATAGCCGATGTCATCGGATTCCAGGTCGACAAGCTTTTGGCAGGCGATCTCGCCATCATGGACAGCGGCACAGCATGGATCACCATAGCAGCCTACACCATGCAGTTGTACTTCGATTTTGCCGGTTACTCCGACATGGCCATCGGTCTAGGCAAAATCATGGGATTCCACTTCCCCGAAAATTTTGATAACCCGTATAACTCGGCCAGCATCACCGAGTTCTGGCGTCGCTGGCACATGACTTTGGGTGCCTTCATGCGCAACTACCTTTACATACCTCTGGGCGGCAACCGCTGCTCAAAACGCCGCATGTATTTCAACCTCTGGGTGGTGTTCCTGCTTTCGGGCTTATGGCACGGCGCAAGCTGGAATTTCGTCATCTGGGGTGCCTATCACGGGCTGTGGCTGGTGCTTGAGCGCATGGGGCTGAAAAAAGTTTACGAGCGAATCGGCAAGGCTCCGAGTGTCATAATCACCTTCATCATCGCAATGGTGGGTTGGTCGATATTCCGAATCGAGAACCTCCACGATGCATTTACCTTCATAGGCAGGCTCTTCGCCTTCGACTTCAGCTCGTTCAGTATCAACGCCGACACCCAATTCTACACAACGCTCATCGTGGCGCTTATTTTTTCGTTTATAGCTCTGTTCCCGTTCGGCAAAAAACTGCAGGATATCGTTTATTACAGAGAACACACCCTCACCGGAACGATAGTCTTCTGGTTGATAGCCGTATTCATGCTGCTGTTCTGCCTTGGCGCCCTCAATGCTGTCGGATTCAGTCCGTTTATCTATTTCAGATTTTAACCGACAATGAAGAAGCCTCTGAACATATTGCGATTTTTGACTGTGGCGATATTTCTGATATTGCTGCTGCAGACAGGATTTCATATCATCAGTCTGAAATCGCTTAAAGGCTTCACCAATAAAAAAGAATCCCCGAGGTTAACTTACGAGAACTACATAAACGGCACTTTACAAAGAGATATCGAAGCTTATTACAAAGAGCGTTTCGGCTTCCGCGAATGGGCGATACGCCTTTATAATCAGTACATCTGGAGTTGCTACCACAAAACCCACAATGGCTGGATAGATATCGGAAAGGACAATTGGCTCTACGAGGGCGAGTTTGTGCGCGACCACTACGAAAGTATGATGTACAGCTATACAGACGACTCCACCGAGATGAAACGCCGTTTCGACCAGACAGCCGATAATCTGTACAAGCTACAGGAAATACTGAAGGAACACGGCACTTACATCTTCGTGAACATGATTCCGGGCAAGGACGTCATCTACCCGGAGTATTTGCCCGAGAACACCAAATACAACCGCCCCGAAGGTCTGCACGCATACGACTGTTATAAGCGCCGCTTTGACGAGCTCGGAGTCAATTACATCGACAATGTCGAGTGGTTCAAGCAGCTCAAAGGCACTGTTGACTATCCGCTGTTCCCCAAAACGGGCACACACTGGTCAAACATAGCCGCCACATACGCTTTTGACAGCATCATGCGCTACATGGAATCACTCGGCGACATGAATCTGCTCAACGTAAGCATTGGTGAAAAATACCAAGGCAGCGTGAGGGAGCCCGACGACGACCTCGAACAGTTGTTTAACCTTGCACTCCCGATACGGCCTAACAAGCATTATTACGCCGATGTGACCATTATCCCTGACTCAACAGCCGTCAAACCAACGCTAATCACCGTTGGCGACTCGTATTTCTGGACAATATCGTACAACTTCAAGCTAAAACAGATGTTCGACAGATACCCCTATTGGTATTACAACAGCACCATCTACTTCGACAAAGACCACCAGTCGACAAAAGACGTCAACCTGCTGCAAGAGATGTTCAACGCCGACTTTATAATGCTTAACTACTGCACTGTACAACTTTACAAACTCGGCAACGGCTTCATCGAAAACGCTATGGCGCTTCTTTATGACGAAGAGACGCAACAACCAGTCAGCCAAGACGTCATAAGCATGATAAACAGCATCTATTCTGATAAAAACTGGCTCAACGACGTTAAGTCAAAGGCTGAGAAAAACGGCATCTCCTTGGAAAGACAGATAGCTCTCGACGCTAAATGGATGATAAAAAACAGAGAATGAAAAACCGACGCTTACATATTATCCTGTATACCATTCTTGTAATAGTGCTGTTTTTGCCATTAGCACAATACGCCTTCGGCATATTCAAATTCCGACCTCTGTGGGGCTCGGCCACCAAAGCCACAAAATCAGACTTCACTTTCAGCAATCTGGCCAGCGGCAAATACCAAGCGGACGCTGAAAATTATTTGTCGGAGAACTATGGCTTGCGACAGCCGACCGTAAGATTGTACAACCAGTTTTTGTGGACTTTCTTTAAAAAGACCTACGCCAATGATGTAGTGCTAGGCACAAACGGATGGCTTTATTTCGACAAGAATGTCAAGACCTATTATGGTACCTATCAGCCTACCTTATTCGAAAACAATGCCGAAGCCAAGTCAAAATATGACCGTAACATTCGCGTCTTGAACAAGTTGCGCCACGTTTTGAAAGATTTTGACATTGAGTTTATGGCTTACATCAGCCCCGACAAGTGCTACGTCTTTCCAGACAACATCCCCGACAGGCAACCCGATACCACAACCATTGATGCCACCAAGTATTTTACCGAGAGCTTCGACAGGCTGGGATTCCCTTATATCGAGATGAGCCAGATGTATAAAAACATAGCCGACACTCTGTTTTACACACCTTTCTCGCCTGGTGGCGCACACTGGAACTTCTCGTGCGTATATGCTGCCGACACCATCATCCATCTCATAGAAAAAGCCGGCAATATCAACCTTGCACAAATCCAAATCGGAGAATACAGGCAATACAACGAGTATGAAGAGACGGTAAAGCATCGTTGTGACTACGACATCGAGAGCATGCTCAATCTGATGTTCAGACGCGACCATTCAAAATATCCGCTTTATCTGGCTGACATCACCATAGTGTCAGACTCTACATGTGTCAAACCAAACGTACTGTTTGTTGGTAACTCCTTCCTATGGCGCATCAAAGACTTTATTCATTTTGACGAAATCTTCAGCAATCCGCGGCTATGGTATTACAACAAGGAAGCCTATGACCTGGCAACATTGGCCATGAAACCCACTAAAAAACTCGACAAGACTTTTGAAATCTTGCTTTCCGACTACATTGTCACCTTCTGCGGTGACACTCAGCTAAATCAGATTTCATTCGGCTTTGCAGGCGAGACACTAATCAAACTCTGCCTCCCCGACAGTATAGTGGAGAAAAAAATCGACGAGATTTGCCATAAGCAAAACATCTCCAGAGACAAGGCCATCAAAATCATTAACGATAATCCTGAAGTCTTTGACGAGCTGAAAGGCGACGCCATACCAAGCATGCGCAACCCGCAGTCAGTAGACGCACACCGTGCTGTCAGCAGCATGAAAAACGACAAAAACTGGATGAAGGTTCTCGGCGGACACGCCAGATATCTCAACATGAGCACAAAAGATCTCATGGAACTGGAGATGAACAACATACTCGACGGCAACACTCTGATGCGCGACTGCGACACAGTTGTCTGCAAACAAAACTATCAGGCTGCTGTCGACAAGTTGATTAAGTATTGGGAAAACGACAATGAAAAGATGAAATACTTTGAAAATAAGGCCAAACAACGCGGAAAGTCGACTCACGAGATGATGACGATCGATGCGAAATACACAATTGTGACCGACAAGGGCAAGTATTTCCCTCGGATTTTTAACAACAATCAAACAGAATAATGGTATTCAGCAGCAACATATTCCTGATATACTTCCTGCCCATATTTTTGGCGGCATATTTCCTGACGCCGAAAAAATGGCGCAACTTTACTCTTTTGTTTGCTTCCATACTGTTTTACGCATTTGGAGCGCCGGAATTCATCATTCAACTGCTGGTATCCATAGTGGCCAACTTCTATTTGGTCAGATGGATGGTCAAAACCGAAAATCAGCTCACAAAAAAGATTCTGTGCGGCATTTCCATTGCGATTAGCATAGGGTTGCTGTTCTATTACAAATACGGCAACTTCACCATGCAGAACATCAACTACGTGCTGGGATGGATTCATGTCGAGCCTATGAAATGGGTCAAGATTTTGCTGCCGATAGGAATTTCGTTCTTCTCGTTTCAAAGTGTCACTTACACACTTGACACTTACCGCAATGTCAACGAGCCGATGCAAAAGCTCACCGACTACATGCTTTACATAGTGATGTTCCCGCAGCTGATAGCCGGCCCTATCATCCGCTACTGCGACATTGCCGACCAGATTCGTGACCGTCAGGCCGATTACGCCGACCGTCTGCAGGGGTTTTATCGTTTTGTGCTCGGACTGGCGAAGAAAGTACTCATAGCCGATGTCATTGGTTTTCAGGTGGATAAAATACTCGGACCTTCAAACTACGATGTCTTGACATCACAGCAGCTGGCCGACATCGCCACTAAAATCGCCAACATCGACTCGTCTATGGCATGGATAGCCATTTTAGCGTTCACATTCCAGATATATTTCGACTTTGCGGGTTATTCCGACATGGCTATAGGTTTGGGCCGCATGATGGGTTTCAAGTTTCCGGAAAACTTCGACAATCCTTACGTTTCGACCACCATTTCCGAGTTCTGGCGACGCTGGCATCAGACATTCAGCGTGTTTATCAAGAATTACCTCTACTTCCCGTTGGGAGGCAGCCGCGTCAAGACCGAAGGCCGCAAGTATTTCAATTTGTGGTTCTGCTTCCTGATGTCGGGCTTGTGGCACGGAGCCGCATGGAACTTCGTAGTCTACGGAGCCTTGCAAGGCATTTTCATCTGCGCCGACAAACTATTTTTAAGGAAATTCAACGAACGCATAGGCAAAATCCCGGCAGTCATATGCACCTTCGCCATCATAGTGCTCACCCGATGCTTCTTCCGCATCGAGCGCATTGACCTTTCGTGGCTTTTCATCAAACGCCTGTTCGCATTCGAGTTCACACCGGTACATTTCGCCGACAATCCGCATTTCTTCACTATGATGATAGTCGCGGCTTTCTTCTCATTCATCACCCTGACCAAATTCGGACTGCGTTGGCAGGATAAGGTTTACTTTACTCAGTACAACCGACAGCAGCACATTATAGCATTCGTTCTGTCGGTGTTTGGCTTCTTTTTCTGCCTCGGTGCCCTCAACGCCACTGGTTTCAGCCCATTTATCTATTTCAGATTCTGATTCGTAATACACATAAAAAAGGGGCAAATTTTGAAGTCAATTTGCCCCTTAATTTCATATCAGCTTGTCAAATACTATTTGAAAGCATTCTCGCTCAAGCCCTTGCCTGTAATCTTGAGGTCTTCCATGTAACCTGGAACCTGCTTGCCGAGATATTTGTCGACGTAAAGCTTAGCCAGATACTGACCGAGCATGAATCCGTGACCACGCAAACCTGTCAACAGACCGACCTCCGGGTCGACAATGTAGCGCGGCTCGGTGTAACGGCCTGCCCAGCATGCCAAGAAGCTCACCTCGCCAAGATTTGGAATCCATTCGGCGAACACTTCAGAAACAATTTCCAAGAACTCCTTGCTGTTGTACTTGATGTTCTGACGTGCCTCGTAAGCGTCGGTGTCAGGGCTTGCGCAGCCGATAATCTGACCGGTGTGAGCCCACTGCTGTCCGTAAACAGCGCTGAAGCCTTTGTAGTGACGACGGTCGATTATCATATCCAGCGGGCCTCCGTTTGGTCCCATCATAGGCAGACGGCGTGTAATGAACGCCTGGTGCTTGACAGGATACAATCCGGTGTCCAAACCGAGCATGTCGTTGAACTTCTCAGCGCCCCATCCCATAGCATTGACAAAGTGGTCGCAGGTGTATTCAACGTAAGCGCCTTCGTGGGTGCGTACCAAAGTGACGTAATGACCACCGACTTTCTGCACGTGCAGCAGCTCGCAGTCTTCATAGTAACGACCGCCATTCTGCACACCAATAGCACGGATGTAGTCGATGACACGGCCAGGAGTTGCCTGCCAGCAGTCGCGAGTAATCAAAGCATGGCTGTAAGTGGTCTTTTTATCGTCCCAAAGCGGTGAAATCTCTTTCTTGAAGTCCTTGCGGTCAATCATATACGCATCGCTCCAAGCACGTGAAGCGTCGAGCGATTTATAGGTAGCCTCATCATGCACCAAGTTGACGTAATGTGTCAGGTGGTAGTTGATATTGTGCTCCTTCTGCATATTCTTGAAGATCTCGTGGTTGTGAACGGCGATATCAGCGATATCAGGATTTGAGAATGCCGGACGACCGCCACCGATGCAACGCCACGAAGCGCCACGGCTGTAGTTGATCATCACAGGTTTCTTGCCAGCTTCCGAGAAGTAACGGAACAATGAACTTCCGGCGATACCGCCACCGGCGATAAACACCTCCACCTTCTCCTTCTTCACGTCGTTCATCTCCGGGAACACAAACACCTCTTTTGTCTTCGGATTATAGAGGTCGCCAAGGCTGACCTGATTTGAAAGAGGAGCACGAGGTGTGGCGTCGCCAACCAATTCAATGCCGTACGAGCGCAAAATCTGACGTGCGCGTGGTATGCAACGCTTGCCTCGGCATGGGCCCATACCCATACGTGTAATGTGTTTCAACTCGTCAACCGAGATGGTCTTGCGGTCGCCGATAACACTCAGCACCTTGTCAAGTTTGATATCCTCGCAATGGCAGACATATGTCTCGCCTTCTGCAACTTTCTTCTTTGACAATGGAGTGGTGAGTTCCTTATTTTCATTATAACGGTCTTTCAAAATAAAGCCCTTGACATCGGTCAGTTCAAACACTCTGCTTGCCTCTCCCGAAGGACGTGAAGAGCGGGCTTTCACCCTTGCCACATTGGTCTTGTTCGACTTCTTCAAAATCTTCTCGATGACACCTTCGCCAATCTTTTGGCCGTCGTTATCGACAAGATACACTTCAGCGCCTTCTTGTGCTTCGTATTCGATTGGGAGGAAGCATATTGACTTCTGCACGTCGTAGCCGAAGATAGCCAAGCCAGGGCAACTTGACACGCAAAGCATACAGCCGATACATTTATCATAATTGATGGTCGGGGTGCTGCTTGTTGAAGGCTTGGTGATAGCGCCTTGCGGACAGCTGAATGAGCATGGGTTGCAGGCGAATCCGTAGAGGCAGTCGGCCTGTACAAAAGCTCTGAGCTGCATACGCTCAGGTGTCGGCAAATTAGGCTTTTCAAGCAATCTGACAGGATGCTGTTGCGAGTCGATATATTGTCTTGAAATCTCAAGATAATCGTCGTAGTTGAAGCGTACACCAATGGCTTGTGCCACCTCGTAAGCCACTTGTTTACCTCTCAAAACGGCGCTTGTTCCTTCACCGATACGGATAGCGTCGCCGGCTCCGTAAGTGTTTAATCCAAACACCTCGCGTCCCTTCACGAGCAGCTGGTTGTCAGGAATCAAACCTGTGCAGATGTTGATGATGTCTATGTCGTCGATAACCTGTTCGGTGCCAGGCACTGGCTTGAAGTTCTCGCATTGTGCTATGACAGCGCCTGTTATGCCAGTATGGTCGGCATTAGGTATGGCGCGCACCAAAGTGTAACCCGTCATAATCGGGATGCCCAGACGGCGCACACGGTTGGCTTGAACCGGGAAACCGCCCTCACGCGGCATAGCCTCGATGATAGCCTTGATGGTGGCACCAGCCTGCATACCCTGATAAGATGTCAGATAACCGATGTTACCTGCACCTACTGTCAGCACTTTCTTTCCTAACAATGTATGCTCCTGGTTCATCATCTTCTGGAACACAGCGGCTGTGTAAACGCCCGGCACGTCATCGTTCTCGAATGTCGGCATAAACGGCACTGCACCTGTGGCAACCACAAGATGCTGAGCATCAATGTAACCGACTTCGCCAGTAACGATATTCTTGATAGCCACGCGACCGCCTTCAAGCAAATCCCAAACCGTAGTGTTCAAGAGGATGCCTTCGTGGTTGTCGCCAGCCAAAGTCTTTGCGATGTCAAAGCCACGCATTCCGCCGAATTTCTTTTCTTTCTCGAAGAAGAAGAACTGGTGTGTCTGCATATTGAACTGACCGCCTATGTTGGCGTTGTTGTCAACAACAATATTGCTGATGCCGAATGCGTTCAACTGCTCGCGGCAAGCCAATCCAGCAGGACCGGCACCGACAATGGCCACCTGTGTCTTATAAACCTTCACCTCGCGTGGATGCTGCTCCTTGGCATCAGGAAGCACATTTGCCTCATTGTTTATCGGCTTCACTTCCTTCACGCCATCGACCAAAGTGATACAGATACGGCGGATCTTGCCGTCGACCAGCATTTCGCAGGCACCGCACTTACCAATGCCGCAGTTTAAGCTTCTGTTGCGCCCGTCAAGGCTGTGGCTGTGAACTGGAAAACCGGCCTGATGCAAAGCGGCAGCAATGGTATAGCCCTTCTGACCAACCACTTTTTTGCCATCATAAATAAATTCTACTTTTTCGCCCTCGGCGATATCAAGAATAGGATGTTTGGTTATTTTGTACATGCTTTTCAATTTTGCTTGTCAAACTTCAAATAAGAAATGCAAAATTAAAAAGCCGATTTTATAAAAACAAGAATTTTTTGAAAAAAATTTAGTCTTTAGACTTTAGTTTTTAGTCTTTAGCCAAATTCATGCTAAAACTTTTTACTAACGTCTAAAGACTAACGACTAAAGACTATTTTCTTTTATCTTTTTATCCCGATATGACCCCTCAAATACCTCAAATTTCTCGAACTTGCATTCCAACGGTCCGTTGTAGATGTCAATTTTCTTGGAAGGTTTCAGCCCGATGAGTTTAAGGGCATCCTTGTTAGAGCTGATAATCCAAGCCTCGAATCCCTTGAAATGCTTTTTCAATGCGTCGCCTATGCTTTTATACAGCTTTATAAGGTCTTTTTCTTCCAAACGCTCGCCATACGGCGGGTTGATGATCATGATACCGCCGCCCTCGGGAGGTACCATTTCAAACATATCCTGTTTGCTTAATTTTATATCGTAATTGAGATGAGCGTTAGCGATATTGGCCTTGGCAATTTCAACAGCCTTGGCCGAATGATCTGACGCAATTATCTCATAATTAAACTCTTCAATCTCAGCACCGGCGTCCCTCACCACATTTTTCCATAATTCTTCGTCAAAATCATGCCATGTCATGAAGCCCCATTTCTTACGGAAAAATCCAGCCGGAATGCCCATGGCCTGCATAGCAGCCTCGATTGGAAGTGTACCCGAACCGCACATGCAATCCACAAAGTTACAGTCGTATTTCCAACCTGTCAGCTTAATCAAGCCTGCGGCAAGCACTTCATTCATAGGAGCCTTGTCAACACTCTTTCTGTAACCTCTTTTGTGCAGCGATTCGCCTGAGCTATCGAATGACAATGTAACCTTCTCGTTTTCAATATGTACATTGATTCTCAAATCAGGATTCTCCACATCCACCGACGGACGTGCTCCGAAATGCTCACGGAACTCGTCGGCGATTGCATCCTTCACCTTCAAAGCCGCATACTGCGAATGGGTGAAATAGTTGCCGCTGGTGACAGCGTCAATAGCAAATGTTTCGTTGATATTGAAAACCTCGTGCCACTTGATTTTGAAGATATTATTGTAAAGCGCCAATTCATTGCGTGCCACGAAACTAGTTATAGGCTTCAATATGCGCAATGCTGTGCGGCAGCAATAATTTGCCCTGTACATCATCGCCTTGTCGCCTTCAAAGCCCACGGCGCGGTACAAAGGCTCGACATTCTGTGCTCCCATGGCTGTCAACTCCTCGGCTAGGACATCTTCCAGCCCCGCCATAGTCTTGGCAACCATTTTAAACGTTTCGCCCATTTCTACAGATTCTCAACGATTTTCTTCTGCCACTCTTTAAACTGCTCCTCGGTTGGATGCATCTTCTCGCGCTTGAAATCAAGGTCACCCTCTTTCTGCATAGGCACGAGATGGATGTGAGCGTGAGGCACTTCAAGGCCAATCACTGCCACACCGACTTTACGGCATGGAATAGCCTTCTTGATAGCACCGGCGACTTTCTTTGCAAAGACAATCATCTCGGCAAGATCGGCGTCTGAAATGTCGAAGATGTAATCTTCCTCTTTCTTAGGAATCACCAAGGTGTGACCCGGAACAAGCGGACTGATGTCGAAAAATGCAAAAAACTTGTCGTTTTCGGCGATTTTATAGCAAGGAATCTCACCTGCCACTATTCTTGAAAATATTGATGCCATGATTATTCTCTTGTGATTTCAACAATTTCAAACAACATCTTTCCAACAGGCACTTGGATCTCGCACTGGTCGCCAACCGATTTGCCCAAGAGACCCTTGGCAATAGGCGATGTGATGGAAATCTTGCCAGCCTTCAGATTTGCTTCCTTCTCAGGGACAATTGTGTACGACATTATCTGTTTTGTCTTCACATTCTTGATTTTCACAGTCGAGAGAATCAACACCTTTGATGTATCCATCTTGGATTCATCAATAACACGTGCATTGGCGATGGTAAGCTGCAGTTTCACTATCTTCATCTCCAGCAATTGCTGTGCTTCCTTAGCCGCATCGTATTCGGCATTCTCCGACAGGTCACCCTTATCGCGTGCTTCAGCTATTGCCGCAGCGATTTTCGGACGCTCGTTGACACAAAGATTCTCCAACTCATCCTTCAGTTTCTGTAGACCCGCTTGGGTAAAATATTCTACGTCTGCCATAATAATTTAATTTTTAAATTGTAAAAAAGAGACCCTTATCGAAATAAGGGCCCTTTTTTCCGTAAAATTGTATGCAAAGATACAACTTTTTTTTGATATGCAAGTATTTTTTAGAATAAAATTCTTGCACCTATTGAATGTGTACCATTCCAGTGTGCTGTGTCGCGGTATGAATAGTCAATGCAGAACTTCAAACCTTTATCGTTGAGAGGAGCCTGCACTGTGGCACCGAGCGACAAACCTCTGTTAACGTTTGTGCATTCGGCGTCTTCAATATTCTTTGTCACACCACTTTCAAAGGTATAACCGGCACGGAGCATGAGGATGTCTCTGAATGAACCCTCAATACCGCCGATGAACTGATCCTTTGAGAATGCGTTTGAGTTGAAGTTAAATGCAAGTGTCAAACGGCTGTTTCTTTCGAAATTGAAGTCGTAGGCAGCTGCAATATTCAACTGTGTCGGAAGTTCGAATTCATCGACACGCTGCACCACTGTAAGGTTGGATGACATGCCATCGAGAAGCACTGAGTATGACAGACCGTCGCCGCTGTACTTCATGGTAGGTCCGATGTTCTTGAGGGCGATACCGAAGTGGATGTTATCGGTAAGACCTGTCACATACTGGATACCAGCGTCCAAAGCGACACCTGTTCCTGTCATATCTGCAATCGACTCACTGATGATCTTCAAGACGAAACCGCCGTGGATACTGTTAGAGAACGATTTTGCAACGGCCACATTGATGTTCATCAAACTTGGTTTGTATGTACCAATGCCACCGTCAGGGTGTTCTGTATCAGTTCTTTCGATTTCGCCAAAGTTCATCGACATGACCGACAAACCTGCCACCACCGATTCCGACACGCGGAACAGCATACCGAACGAAACCACGTTGGTGCCTGAACCTGCGAGCCAGTTGGTGTATGAGAAATCAATGTCAAGTGTATTTGTGAATGAAATACCTGCCACGTTACTCCACATAGCGTCAACACCTTTGATGCTTGCCATACCGGCATTGCCCCATCCTGATGAAGCTGCCCATGGATTAACCAACAGTTCATTTGCACCAGCTTGACCTGCTCTGTCCTTATTACCTGCGAATAATTGTGTGCTTGTTAATCCAATGATGATTGTCAAGCTTGCTATTACGATAGTTCTAAATAACTTTTTCATGATCGTCTGATTTTAATTTGTTCGCGTAATAATTTAGAATGTATTTAAGTCGACCTGACGCATTGCGCAATAGAACTTAACTGTCTTTTCACCACCATTCAAGTAGTCTTTAACATGGATGATGTAAATACCGCTCGCGATAGGTGTGTTGGCGTGGTTGGTAAGATCCCAATCGATTGATGTGACTGATGAGTCGTCTTTCTTGAACTGACGAATCTTGGTGCCGTTGACTGAGTAGATTGTCACGACGCACTTATCAGGAAGGTTGGCGATCTTAACTCTGTGAATAAGAGCATTTGACTCGTAGTTTGCGTATGCGTAATACGGGTTAGGAATAACCTTGATAAGATCGTGGTCGGCCTGACCCTTCACTTCATCTTGCAATTTCACATCGTAGCCCTTTGTTGTGAACTCATAGTATGGTAAGTAACCCTTATGGTTAACAGTATCATACAACTGTTCAGTAACAGTATCAAGCGGAAGTGTAGCATATCCAAACTTATATGGCTTGCTGATACGCACCGAGATCTTCACTGGGTTGCCTTCCGGTAACCAGTCTTTGCCCTCAATGCTCATCGGCATACCAACCCATGTCGGCTGACCCCAGAAAGTGATCTTGTAAATCTGGTTGCTCTGGGCATCGCAAGCGCTCAATGCAGTGAACAGTGAAGCGCCGGCATCATATGCAGGACTTGGCAACGGGATACTACCTGCTTTACCGCTGTTCATTGGGAATATGTAAACATAGTGTTTAGCACCGAAGATTGCATTGCCTGAAATCTGGTCGAAGATAACAGGATCACCGAGCTGTGAACCGCCGGCAGCTGTTGTTTCCTTAACCGCTGGTGGGTTGAACATCATATCACGTCCGTTAAGTTCAGGATAGAATGAATCTTCACCGAAGATAATGTTCAAACGTGCACCTGTCTCAATATCGATTGCATATCCCGGGAACCAACCCATACCCCATGGGCTGATGTAGTTCCAGTCATCCGGATTGTCGCTGGCGACAGTATCAAGAGCGGCTTCATACGACATATTATTGCAGTTACCATTCTTATCAACTGAAGCGTGACGACGGATACCGAACGGTTTTGCACCATTTTCAGAAAGAGCCTGGTTCATTGACATTTCAACAACAGCGCAACGAGTCCATTTTGACTTGTCTGATGTCAACACGATATCAATTGAACCGACTTTCTGGAAGATAGAATCGCGACGGCAGTTTTCCTTATGTACAGGACCTGGGTTGTATGTACCAGAGTTACCAGACACATTGCAAAGCATGTATGGAGCCCATGTACCATCAGCGATACTCTCGAAGTATGAGTTCGGGTCGTATGGCTTTGTCACGGAAGTTGTCGATGAACTGACGCTATAGTCGTTGTTCTGAGCGTTGTCCTGGTCAGCGTAGTTACCGGCACGGATCCAGTTCAACGGGCTTGATGCTGTCGCATCGTCATCTCTGATACCACTGAGCCAACGATATGAACTGTCGGCATAAGTAACTGATGATGTGATAATACCGTTATTCGGAGCCAATGTCTTCCAAACAGCGTCACCGTCGTTGCCTGATGTACCGACTTTGTATGGTCCGAAGCTCCAAGGCTGTTCAATCTCAACAGAAATACCTCTTTCGATGAACACCTCTTCGTTTGAAAGCTCAGTTGTTGTATCTGATTCTTTCTCCCATCCTGTTTCAAGATCAACCAAAGTCCATCTGAATGCTTTTCTTGAAGCTGTATCACCAGCGATAGCAGGATCGCCGATTACATTAGGAATAACCTTCTGCGAGAAATCATGGAAATAAATTGCATAATCTGTAGGAACCACGTTCAATGGGTCAATAATCTTGACATTGACCGGTCCGTAACCTCTCTTGTATGTCGGGTGATAGATTACAGGATAACCTTCCATACCGAATCTGTTGGTCTCACTGGCTGGCTCGCGGCTTAACAATTCCTCGACATCCTCGTCCGAGAGTTCGAGTTGGTTGCCACCGTTACCGATACCTGTCCAACGAGTAATAACCGGTTTGTCACCGTATGACGAGTTGAGAACTGTACCGTTAACAATCTTGTGTGGAATTGCTGTGTACAAAGTAATGTTCTTACGACCTGCCAGATAAGGTTCCTTCTGACCGTTACCCTCTGTAGTCTCAGGATCGTAAGTCATATAGTTGTTGTAAGCATAAGCAATTGCCATAAAGTAATAGGTGTGGTGGTTGACCAAGCTCGGGTCGTTGTTTTTGGTGAACTGGTCTTGTGTCACCACGAATGAGTGTTGGATACCGTTGTCAGCACCCTCAACCATAATAGTAGGAACGCTTAATCCCATATCTTCATCATACACGAAGTTGATGATTCTGCTCACGTTGTTCTTAACGTCGCACTGGAAGATAAGACGAGCTTTTGAATTGTCGTTGATTTCATCAACACTGACTTCTGCGTTGGCGAGCTGATAAACTTTGTAACCTTCGAAGCGGAAGTACTTATCGCTTGCAACTGTCTGACCATCGATTGTGATGCTGTCAGGAATGTTAGGATCCATCTCGGCATAGTCCTCATGAGCATTGTTTGATGTCTCTGAATTTGACAGATAAATGATGAGTTTTCTGTCAAGTTCGCGGATTGTGAGGTCAGGAGCGTTCGGACCGTCAAGAACTTTGAAGCAGTTATCGAACATTGACTGGCACTTGTCATCGACCTTACGGAGAAGTTCGACTGAAGCCCAAGCCTTACCTGTAGTAGCACGTGCCCACGGCACACCGAATGTGATGTAGTTAACAGCACCTGATTTCAGTGTGAAAGGACCTGCTGACTGCATGAAACGACGGTCGTTAACAGGGTTAGGTGAACCGTTGTTACCTGTTTCCTCACTCCAGTAGAAACCGTTCTGGTTGAATCCACCGTTAGGTGTCAATCCGCCAGTACCCCAGTTGCAAGGATCGGAATCGTATGGGAACATGAAGTCGCAAATTGGGCCAACTGTACCGGCAGCGCCTGGAACAGCTGTTCCGCCGTATTCCATCTTAGCACCGTTTTTCCAGATACCTCTAAGCAAGAGGTAGTATTCAGCAGCCACATCAGGGTCACCGTTCACTGATGACTGTGTGTTGTCGTGATACACGAAACGACGCATACCGTAACGTTCATCATCGACAATGCCGTTGCCGAAGTTGACACCGTTGATACTCTCGTCGCAGAGCTGATTGCCGTCGTCATCATATTTTGGGTTGTCCTCTCCATCAGGATCGAGGTATGGGCCCTGGAAGAAGTCGACACCAACCGCTGGAGGGTTAGCACCGTAAGCTTCGGTTTCACCGTTACCATCAACGTTAGCACCATTGTAACCATAACCGAGACCACGTGAAACGTCGCAACCTACATAGTCGTCCTTAGCATAACCGAGGTCGACGTCTGTCCAAGGTGAGAAGTATGTGTTGGTCAAAGTATAGGTTGAACGGTTGATAATCTCGTAGCTATAGAATGTCATGTTGTTGATCTCATCATTTGTTGAGAAAGCAAATGCTTGAGCTCTGATTTCCATACCGATAGCCGAACCACCTGTTTCAGTGTGTGAGTTACCTTTATCGTTGAACACCCACCAGATTGTCTGGTCACCTTTGATAACCTGGTCAGAAAGAATTGAACCGTGAACTGTAC
The DNA here is from genome assembly GCA_017616735.1 of Bacteroidales bacterium. GTDB lineage: Bacteria > Bacteroidota > Bacteroidia > Bacteroidales > F082 > Limimorpha. The sequence continues at coordinate 685 of JAFZXP010000001.1, read as the reverse complement.
CGATCATCTCTTCCTCCATTGTAGGAGTCTGTGTGTGGCAAAGTTCATTGGTGATGTCATAGTAAGGATAGTCACCCTGTGTAGGATCGTAGTTACCGTCTTCATCTCTATCATAGAATGGAGCGAGATAGTAACTCATGCCTCTTGACGGGTCGCCGTGAGCCGGCCAGTTAACGATGTTGGCTGGGATTTCATAACCAACAGCTGGAATACCGTTTTCATCGCAGTGTGCGAGGAAGTCGTCGACTTCAGCACGTGTGATGTTGTACATCTTGTCGTATTCCATACATGTGGCGGCATCAATTGATGCTGAACCATCAACTGTAAGAGGACCAGTCCAGAAGTCGTTACCGACCTGACGGAAACGGATAGCGGCGCACTTCAACTGGTTGTTGATGTCCATACCTGCAATCCAAAGTGAACCTGCGTACAGTGATGTTGCGGAACCGTTAGCCGGGATATAATACTTAGCTCCTGAACCGCCTGGGAGGTCCCACCACATATCACCACCAGCGTTAACACGCACTCTGGCATTGTTGATATTCAACCATGCAAAAGTTGATGATGGTGTACATCCAGCAGTGGTTTGTTTCAGATTCCGAGACTGTGGGCCATTCATTTTGACCTTCTCGGCTCTTACTTCAGTTACACTTGCAATAAGAAATGCAACAGTTAATAAACGAAT
>JAFZXP010000019.1 GCA_017616735.1 Bacteroidales bacterium | reverse complement strand
CTTGGTGATAGGTTTGTCAGGGAATATTCTGATCCAAATCTGACCTTCACGTTTCATGTGACGTGTGACAGCTTGACGTGCAGCCTCAATCTGGCGTGCTGTGATCAGGTGTTCCTCAAGTGTTTTAATACCAAAAGTACCGAAGGCGAGTTCATGGCCGCGGTGTGCGTTACCTTTCATCTTGCCCTTCTGGGGTCTTCTGTATCTTGATCTTTTAGGTTGTAACATCTCTTATCTTTTTTTAATCTATTACTTAGTAGAACGTTTATTACGACGTGGGGCGCCACTTGGTTTGCCAGGGTTGCCAGCCTTCTTAGGAGCGGCTGCGGCGGTTGTTGTAGGCACCAGTTCCGGACGTCCGTAGATCTCGCCTTTGCAGATCCACACCTTAATGCCGATGCGGCCGTATGAGGTGTGAGCCTCTACGAGTGAATAATCGATGTCGGCGCGCAGTGTGTGCAGCGGCACGCGACCCTCTTTGTAAGTCTCCTGACGTGCGATTTCAGCACCGCCGATACGGCCAGAAGCGATGACTTTGATACCTTCGGCACCAATTCTCATTGTGTCTGACACGGCCTTCTTGATGGCGCGACGGAACGATACACGTCCTTCAATCTGTTTTGCAATCGAACTTGCCACGATGAAAGCGTCAAGTTCAGGTCTCTTGATCTCGCTGATGTTGATCTGAATCTCTTTACCGATGAGCTTCTTCATCTCCTCTTTCAACTTGTCGACCTCTGTACCACCCTTGCCGATGATGACACCCGGACGGGCTGTGAAGATAGTCACGGTGACGAGTTTAATAGAGCGTTCGATACCGATCTTAGAGATACCAGCCTTGCCGAGACGGGCGTTCAAATACTTGCGTATTGTATCGTCTTCTCCGATATTCTTGGCTGTTTCTTTGCCACAGTACCAGTTAGAGTCCCAACCTTTGATGACTCCGAGTCTTAAACCTATTGGATGAGTTTTCTGTCCCATTGTAATCTTAATTAATTCTTTTCTTCAACATTAGCTTCTGCTGTCATTTCTGCAATTCTGCTATCGACGATGATAGTGACGTGGTTAGAGCGTTTGCGGATGCGGTGAGCACGACCCTGTGGGGCTGGCTGAATGCGCTTCAGTGTGCGGCCTTCATCAACAAAGATCTCTTTTACGTACAGGTTGGCGTCTTCAATACGCTTACCCTCGTTCTTAGCTTCCCAGTTGGCGATTGCAGAGCGGAGTAACTTGTACACCGGCTTTGCAGCTGCTTTAGGTGAGTATAATAAGGCATGCAGTGCAAGTTCCACTTTCATTCCTCTAATCATGTCAGCGACTAAGCGCATCTTGCGTGGCGAGGTCGGGACATCGCTCAATCTTGCCATTGCTATCTGCTTCTTTGCTGCCTTTCTAGCTTCTGCTGTGTTATGTTTTCTTGCTCCCATAGTACTTATTATTTAACATCTTTTCTATTGCCGGAGTGACCTCTGAATGTACGGGTTGGGGCGAATTCGCCGAGTTTGTGGCCAACCATGTTTTCAGTTACGTACACCGGGATGAATTTATTTCCGTTGTGAACTGCGATTGTCTGTCCAACGAAATCAGGTGAAATCATTGAAGCTCTTGACCAAGTCTTGATCACGGTCTTCTTTCCTGTTGCTACATTATCCAACACTCTCTGTTCGAGTTTATAGTGGATATATGGTCCTTTTTTAAGTGAACGACTCATTTTTCTTCTTTTTTACTTGGTTAATTACTTCTTACGTCTTTCAATGATATACTTGTTGGATGCGTTCTTTGGATGACGTGTCTTGTAGCCCTTTGCCGGCAAGCCCTTACGGCTTCTCGGATGACCACCAGATGCACGGCCTTCACCACCACCCATCGGGTGATCGACTGGGTTCATCACGACGCCACGGACGCGTGGACGACGGCCTAACCAGCGGCTGCGACCTGCCTTACCTGATTTCTCGAGGTTGTGGTCAGCATTCGACACTGTACCAATAGTAGCTCTGCAAGCCTGGAGGATGAGACGGGTCTCACCTGAAGGCATCTTCAAGATGGCATATTTACCATCACGTGACATCAGCTGTGCGTATGCGCCGGCGCTGCGGGCCATCTTGGCACCCTGACCTGGACGCAACTCGATGTTGTGGATGATTGTACCGAACGGCACATCGCTCAAGAACAATGTGTTACCGATGTTCGGAGTGGCATCCTTGCCTGACATCACTTCTTGTCCGACCTTCAAGCCCTGAGGTGCGATGATGTAACGCTTTTCGCCATCGGCGTAAACCACCAATGCGATGCGTGCTGTACGGTTCGGATCGTATTCGATCGTCTTCACGACGCCCTTGATACCGTCCTTATCGCGCTTGAAGTCGATAATTCTGTACTTCTGTTTGTGTCCGCCACCAATATTGCGAACAGTCTCTTTACCAGTGTTGTTACGGCCACCGGTGCTCTTCTTAGATGTGAGCAACGATCTCTCCGGCTTGTTGGTCGTAATCTCGTCGAAAGCGCTAATAACTTTGAAGCGCTGACCTGGAGTAGTAGGTTTATATTTCTTTAAAGCCATCTTTAAATGTTGCTAAAAAAGTCAATTGTTTCGCCTTTTGCCAATGTCACGATAGCCTTCTTGAAAGCGTCTCTCTTACCTTGGACGACGCCGGTCTTTGTGTAACGTGACTTGAGCTTTCCATCATATCTCATAGTGTTGACAGCAGCAACCTGGACTCCGTAAAGGTCCTGGACAGCCTGCTTGATCTGCAGCTTGTTAGCGCGGACGTCAACAATGAATGCATACCGGTTCAGCTTCTCGCTGATAGCGGTCATCTTCTCCGTAATAACAGGTTTCTTAATGATAATCATCTCTCTGTTCTTTTTAATTGTTAACCAAGAATTTCGTCAATAACTGCAAGTGAGCTTTCAGTGATGAAGAGCTTCTTGGCGTTCAGAATATCATAAGTGTTGAGGTTACGGGCAAGTTCGATCTTTGTGCGCTCGATGTTTCTTGCTGACAACACGACGTTCATGTTGGTCTCTGGGAATACGAACAGGTTCTTGCCACCATTCACTTTGAAGTTGTTCAAAACCTCGATCATCTTCTTGGTTTTGATTGTGTCGAATGTGAAATCTTCGATGATGACGATTTCAGCATCTTTCATCTTATAAGAAAGGGCTGAACGACGTGCAAGACGTTTCACCTTCTTATTCAATTTGAAACTGTAGTCACGCGGAACTGGACCGAATACACGGCCGCCGCCTCTTAACACTGGCGAGTTGATATCACCGCGACGTGCGCCGCCTGTACCTTTCTGACGGAACAACTTGCGTGTACTTCCTGATATCTCACTACGTGTCTTGGCTTTGTGTGTGCCCTGACGCTGGTTGGCCAAATACTGTTTGGTATCCAGATAGATACAATGGTCGTTTGGCTCGATGCCGTAGATATTGTCGTTCAACTGAACCTTACGTCCTGTTGACTCACCGGTAATCTTTAAAACTTCTAACTCCATCTCTCAATTTTTAAATAGCCGTTCTTTGCTCCCGGTACTGAACCTTTAACAACTAACAAATTCTTTTCCGGTACGATTTTCACAATCTGGAGGTTGATGGCTTTAACGCGTTTGTTGCCCATCTGACCACCCATACGTAATCCTTTGAAAACTCTTGAAGGATAAGCGCAGGCTCCGATTGAACCTGGTTTTCTCAAACGGTTGTGCTGACCGTGAGTTGCTTGACCAACGCCATTGAAATGATGACGTTTCACCACGCCCTGGAAGCCCTTACCTTTGCTGATGCCGCTGACATCGACAAATTCGCCTTCCATGAACACATCGACGGTAATTGTTTCACCCAGGTGCTTTCTGTGACCTGCCTCGAAACGTGAGAATTCTCTAACCAGTTTCTTAGGCGTTGTGCCGGCTTTCTCGAAATGCTTCTGCATAGCTTTAGGAGTGTTCTTAGCCTTCTTCTCATCGAACGCCATCTGGATAGCATCGTAACCGTCTTTCTCTTTTGATCTTACTTGGGTTACTACACATGGACCTGCCTCAATGACTGTCACCGGCACGTTCTTGCCGTTGGCATCATAAATGCTGGTCATCCCAATCTTTTTTCCTAGTATTCCTGACATTGCTACTGATTTAAGCTGTTACTAGATAGTTTTACAATAATTTAATTTCAACATCCACGCCATTAGGCATCTCCAGTTTCATCAAAGCGTCAATCTGCTGTGAGGTCGCGTTGTAGATGTCCAACAATCTCTTGTAGTACGACAACTCGAACTGCTCGCGCGATTTCTTGTGAACGAAAGTGGAGCGCAAAACTGTGTAGATTTTCTTGTCGGTCGGGAGCGGGATAGGACCGCTGACGACTGCACCAGTCATTTTGATGGTTTTCACGATCTTCTCGGCTGACTTGTCAACCAAGTTGTGGTCGTGCGACTTTAATTTGATTCTAATTCTTTGGCTCATAAGACCTTTTTTTAATTTATTTATTTTTACTAATTATTCTATTCTAACTTCTGACTTCTTAAAAGTTGAAATAAATTCCCTTCGCTTTTTTGACTACGACGTCGGCCAACGCCGGAGGAACCTCAGCGTAATGGCTGAACTCCATGTTGTAGTTGCCTCTGCCCTGTGTCAAGGTGCGAAGTGTTGTGATGTATCCGAACATCTCTGCAAGCGGGGCGTCTGCCTTGACCACCTGCATGCCGTGTTCCATATCAACATTATGCAAGACAGCTCTACGACGGTTGAGGTCACCTGTCACGTCGCCGAGATAATCGGCCGGAACCAGCACCTCCACCTTCATGATAGGTTCCATCACGACTGAGCCTGCCTTTGCGCCTGCTTCCTTGAAGCCTAATCTGGCTGCTGTCTCGAACGACAAATCGTCGCTGTCGACCGGATGAGCGCTGCCGTCGATCAGACGCACCTTAACCGAATCCATCGGGAATCCGGCCAGCACACCGTTCGACATGGCACCTTTGAAGCCCTTCTCGATAGCCGGGAAGTACTCCTTAGGAATGTTGCCGCCCTTAACGTCGTTGACGAACTGCAACCCTGACATGCCGTTGTCGGCCGGACCGAGTTCAAACTCGATGTCGGCGAACTTGCCCTTACCGCCTGTCTGTTTCTTGTAGACTTCGCGGTAGCTGACCGTCTGGGTGAATGATTCTTTATATGCCACCTGCGGCTGACCTTCGTTGATTTCAAGTCCGAATTCACGTTTCAAGCGGTCCACGATAATATCCAAGTGGAGCTCGCCCATGCCCGAGATGATTGTCTGGCCTGAATTTTCGTCAGTGCTGACTTTGAATGTCGGGTCTTCCTCTGAAAGCTTATGGAGAGCGATTGAAAGCTTCTCCATATCGGCCTGTGTCTTAGGCTCAACGGCGATTTGCACCACCGGCTCAGGGAACTTGATGTTTTCGAGAATAATCGGCTTGTTTTCAACTGCGAGGGTATCGCCTGTGCGGATCTCTTTGAAACCGACTGCCGCGGCAATGCTGCCAGCCTCTATCTGAGTGAGAGGGGTTTGCTTGTTGGCGTTCATTTCCACGATCTTGTTGATGCGCTCACGTTTGCCTGTAGATACGTTGAGAACGACCTGACCGGCCTGGAGAGTGCCTGAGTAAACGCGGAAGAACGCGAGTTTGCCGACATATGGATCGGTAGCGATCTTGAATGCGAGTGCGCAGAATGGTTCTTTTGGATCTGCCTTGCGTGTTTCTTCTTTTTCTGTCTTCGGATTGATACCTTTAACGTGATCGACGTCAAGCGGGCTGGGAAGGTAGCGGACTACACCATCGAGGAGAGGTTGTACTCCTTTGTTTTTGAACGAAGCTCCGCACATCACAGGGCATATACGCATTTCTAATGTTGCCTTTCTTAATTCTGCGATAATTTCTTCCTCTGTGATGGAGTTAGGATCGACCATGAATTTGTCGAGGAGTTCTTCGTTGTCTTCAGCAGCGCCCTCAATGAGTTTGGAGCGGTACTCTGCTGCAATGTCAGCCAGTTCTTCAGGGATGTCGACTTCGTCGAATTGGGTGCCGAGTTCGTCTTCGTCCCACAAAAGAGCTTTGTTTTTGATAAGATCGATCACACCGATGAAGCTATCCTCCTCACCTATAGGGAGTTGGACTGGCACCGGATTGGCATTAAGGCGTTCCTTAATCTGATCGAGGACTTTGTAGAAGTCAGCGCCACTGCGGTCCATTTTGTTGACAAAACAGATGCGTGGCACGTTATATCTGTCGGCCTGGCGCCACACTGTCTCCGACTGTGGTTCAACGCCGCCAACCGCGCAGAAAATGGCGATAGCGCCGTCGAGCACTCTCAACGAACGTTCCACTTCAACTGTAAAGTCGACGTGACCGGGAGTGTCGATGATATTGATTCTGTATTGGTTGTCGTTGTTGTGCCAGTAGACTGTTGTGGCTGCTGAGGTGATGGTGATGCCGCGTTCCTGCTCCTGAACCATCCAGTCCATGGTAGCTGCGCCATCGTGCACCTCGCCGATACGATGATTGCGGCCTGTATAATACAGTATACGCTCAGTAGTCGTCGTCTTACCAGCATCGATGTGAGCCATGATGCCGATATTACGCGTCAGAGCGAGGTTTGTATTATGGAGGTCGTTAGTCATCTTGTTCTATACCTTATTAATATTAATAGAATTTAGAATCTGAAATGTGAGAACGCCTTGTTTGCGTCGGCCATTCTGTGGATTTCTTCCTTCTTCTTGAAAGCTGCGCCTTCTTCTTTGTAAGCCTGCATGATTTCACCTGCAAGTTTCTCGCCCATTGAACGCTCGTGGCGTTTACGTGCGTAACCGATGAGGTTCTTCATGCCCATGCTCTGCTTACGTGATGGACGGATCTCTGAAGGGATCTGGAATGTTGCACCACCGATACGACGGCTTCTAACCTCGACCTGTGGGGTAACGTTTGCCAATGCTTTCTTCCACACTTCGACAGGATCTTCCTGAAGCTTTTCCTGTACTATATCCATTGCCTCGTAGAAAATCTCATAAGCGAGATTCTTCTTACCTTTAAGCATGATGTTATTCACGAACTTTGTGACTGTCACATCACCGTACTTCGGATCCGGAAGGATGATTCTTTTCTTTGGTTTAGCTTTTCTCATTTCTTAAGCATTTACTGATTTTTACTTCTTTGCTGCTGCTTTTTTAGGACGCTTTGCACCGTACTTTGATCTGCGCTGACGACGACCGTCGACACCGGCGGTATCCAATGCACCACGGATGATGTGATAACGCACACCCGGAAGATCTTTCACACGGCCTCCTCTAATCATGACGATTGAGTGCTCCTGTAAGTTGTGGCCCTCGCCAGGGATGTAGGCGTTGACCTCCTTCTGATTAGTCAGACGTACTCTGGCCACTTTACGCATTGCCGAATTAGGCTTCTTAGGGGTGGTCGTATAAACACGAACACACACGCCGCGGCGCTGTGGGCAAGAATCCAAGGCAGGAGATTTACTCTTGTCTTCCAATTTCTGACGTCCTTTGCGGACTAACTGTTGAATCGTTGGCATTCTTAATTGCTTTTAATTTATTATTTTTATTGTTTTATAGATAATATTTTCTCTTATCACCATAAAAATCGGTAATCTGTGATGCGGGAATTACACTTAGCGAGGGATTTGATAAGCCACAGTTTGGACTTTTGTTATCAAAACGCGTCGTAACCTAATTTATTGAGCATGAGTGGCTTACGACGAGGCGACCTTTAACGTTTAACTTATCAGGTCCCTTACTACTTGTAAATGAGGCAACATTTACTACCTTTTTTCGGGCTGCAAAATTACAACATTTTTTAACACGCCCGACATTTTTTTAAAAAAAATTTCAAATATTTTTTTGACTGATTTTTTTGTATCTTTGCATCGAAAATTTTTGAAACGTGTCAGACATCTTAAAGTTTTTGAATGAGCCTCAACGCGAGGCGGTTACAACTATTGAAGGTCCGGTAATGGTCATTGCGGGAGCCGGTTCGGGTAAAACCCGCGCCCTCACCCACCGCATCGCCTATATGATTGAGCAAGGCATCAACCCGTTCTCAATCATGGCACTTACGTTCACCAACAAAGCCGCCAAGGAGATGAAGGAGCGCATAATGCAGCTGGTCGAGCCGGGTGCGGCACGCAACGTGTGGATGGGCACGTTCCACTCGATTTTTGCGAGGATTTTGAGAATCGAGGCGGCAAGTTTGGGCTATACGGCCGAGTTTACGATTTACGACACCGACGACTCAAAAACTCTCATCAACAACATTCTCAAAGAAAGAGAAATCGACACGAAAGCTTATCCGGCAAAATACATTTTGCATCGCATCTCGATGGCCAAATCGGCGCTTTACACGCCCGAAGACTATTGCGAAAACGCCGAGATTCAGGAGCAGGACCGCCGCGCTAACAAACCGCTAATCGGAGAGATTTTCAAGACATACAACGCGCGCCTGAAACGCGCAAACGCTATGGACTTTGACGACATACTGTTCAACACAAACGTGTTGTTGCGCGATTTTCCAGAAATACTTCTAAAATATCAACGTCATTTCGAGTATATCCTTGTCGACGAGTATCAGGATACCAATTACGCGCAATACCTTATCATAAAACGTATCGCGGCCATGCGCGAGAACATCTGTGTGGTTGGCGACGACGCGCAGTCAATTTATGGCTTCCGCGGCGCCAACATCCAAAACATTCTGAATTTCAAGATTGATTATCCCAAGCAACGGCTTATTCGCCTCGAACAGAATTACCGCTCAACAAAGACCATAGTAAAAGCTGCCAACTGCGTCATAGCCAATAACAAAGACCAGATCAAGAAAAACGTCTGGTCGGACAAGGAAGAAGGCGAGCTTATCACTTTGCTGCGCGCCACATCCGACAACGAGGAAGGCACGCTTGTTGCGAATTCCATCTTTGGCTACAAAATGTCGCGCCAGCTGGCGAACAAGGATTTTGTGATACTTTACCGCACCAACGCCCAGTCACGTTCGTTGGAGGAAGCGTTGCGCAAGCAGGATATACCTTATAAGATTTATGGCGGCCTCTCGTTTTACGACCGCAAGGAAGTGAAAGACCTTCTGGCCTACTTTCGTGTAACAATCAACCCCAACGACGAGCAGGCGCTGCTGCGTATAGTCAACTATCCGGCACGTGGCATAGGCGAAACGACAAAGCAGAAGCTGCAGGTGATAGCCGACGAGCGCAAATGCACAGTCTGGGATGTGCTGAAATCGCTCAACGAGCAGTCGACTGAGTTCAACATGGGCACCGTGAACAAGTTGAGCAACTTCGTCACCATGATTCAGAGCTTCCAGACTCAGCTCGACAAGATGAACGCTTTCGAGCTGGCCAAACACATCACCGAAACCGTCGGAATCGTCAAGGTGTTGAAAGAAGACGAAAGCCCCGAAGGCCAGATGCGAGTGCAGAACATCGAGGAGCTTTTGAACGCCATTCAGGAGTTCAGCGACAAGCAGGTGGACGAGGTGACCGGCGAGCAGATGACCGTAAATTTGGCCAAGTTTATGGAAGATGTCGCCCTGCTTACCGATCAGGATCAGACCGAAGACGAAAACGCCGACTACGTCACCCTGATGACCATTCACAGCGCTAAGGGTCTGGAGTTTCCATACGTTTACATTGTGGGATTGGAGGAAAATCTGTTCCCCGGCATACAGTCGCTGAGCACACGCGAAGACCTCGAGGAGGAACGCCGTCTGTTCTACGTGGCACTGACTCGAGCCGAGACTAAGCTCATTCTGAGTTACGCCGAAAGCCGCTACCGCTGGGGCAATATGACAATCAGCGAGCCGTCGCGCTTTATCGAGGAAATCGATCCCGACCTGATTGAACGTACCAAGAAAGCCTCGTTCCATGGCACAAAGACAATAGACGAGCCCAAATACAACCCGTTCTCAGGCAGAGGCTCTTGGACCTACAGCGGCGACAAACGCTACGAGAAGCCTCGTGAAGAAGGCCGTCATTTCGACCGACCGCAGGGAGCGGAGAAATCCCCATCATACGCCAAGGCCTCCCCTACCGACTTCATTCCCGCCGACTCAGACGAGATCCAGACAGGAATGCGCGTGCTGCACCAGAAGTTCGGTCAGGGAACGGTGGTTAAGGTGGAAGGCGTCGGGCCAAACAAAAAGGCGTCAGTTGATTTTGATGAAAGCGGCAACAAGATGCTGATGCTGAAGTTCGCTAAGCTTAGCATTTTGAAACAATAAAGTTTAGAGTTTAAAGTTTAGAGTTTAGAGTAGTTGATAAAGTTTAAAGTTGAAGAGTTTAATAGTGTATAAGTATTAAGTATTGAAGTATGAAAGACGAAAAACTATGCAAGGCATCACGAATGTGAAGCCGTAAGGATTCACCCTGAAGTGAGGCTTCGCATAGTTTGGAGTCGATGATTATAGTTTATAGTTTATAGTTTAGAGTTTAGAGTTGAGAGTAGTTGAAAAAGTGTAGAGTTGAAGAGTTTAACAGTGTATAAGTATTAAGTATTGAAGTATAAAAGACGAAAAACTATGCAAAAAATAGCAGGCATTGCGTAAGCGGAAATAATTAGCCTGCGGCTTTTTGCATAGTTTGAAGTCGATGATAATAGTTATAAGTTAAAAGAGTAAAGTTAAAAGAGATTAAAAATAAAGTTATGGAATACAATACAGAACGTGAAAAGATTGTGATTTCGGAATACGGCAGAAACATACAAGTTATGATCCGACATCTGAAGGATATTGAAGACCGCCGTCAGCGCACTGAAGCGGCATATTTCATCGTGAACGTGATGGCCCAGATGAATCCGCAGGTGAAGGAGTCGAACGACTACATGCACAAGCTGTGGGATCACCTTTATATAATAGCCGAGTACGACCTCGACGTGGACAGCCCGTACGAGCCACCTACACCTGAGGCTCAGAAGATAAAACCCGAGCACGTCGGCTATCAGAAAAACAACATCCGCTACGGACACTACGGCCAGTATATCTACGACATGGTGAAGAAGGTGAAAGAGATGGAGGAAGGCCCCAAGAAACAAGCCATTCTCATCAACATTGCCAACCAGATGAAGCGCGACTACCTCAACTGGAACCGCGACACCGTCAACGACCTGCTGATTCTCGACGACCTGTTCAAGATTTCAGGCGAGGAGATTGTGCTCCCGATGGACACCAAACTCATCCCTACCAACGAGATTCTGAACAAGCAGCCGCAGCAGCAACAGCAGAAGAAAAAACAAAACAATAATAAGAAAAACAATAAAAACCAGCCGCAGGCTAAACAGAACAATCCCAACCGTCCAAACAAAAAACAGTAAGCCATGGCATCATTCAGAGTAACCGGAGGCAATAAGCTTGGCGGCGTCATAGTGCCGCAGGGAGCCAAAAACGAGGCAATGCAGGTGCTTTGCGCAGCCTTGCTCACCGACGAGCCCGTAACAATCACCAACCTGCCCGACATTCTCGACATCAACAACCTGATCGACCTGATGCACGGCATGGGTGTTAAGGTCGAGCGCAAGAGCAAGAGCGAAGTAACACTGCAAGCCGTTGACATCAACCACGATTACTTCGATACCGACGATTTCCGTCAGCGCGCCACACGTTTGCGCGGCTCGGTGATGATTCTGGGCCCGCTACTAGCCCGCTTCGGCATGGGATATATGCCACGTCCGGGCGGCGACAAGATAGGACGTCGACGCCTCGACACCCACCTGATTGGATTGCAAAAGCTCGGCGCCACCATGGAAACCGCCGACATGGACTACTGCTACCGTCTGGTGGCGCCGTCCGATGGCCTTAAAGGCACCTATATGCTTCTGGACGAGGCTTCGGTGACAGGAACCGCCAACATTGTGATGGCCGCCGTGATGGCCAAGGGCGAGACAACCATATTCAACGCTGCCTGCGAGCCGTATCTGGTTCAGCTTTGCCGCATGCTCACCGCCATGGGAGCGCATATCGAAGGCATAGGCTCCAACCTGCTCAAGATACACGGAGTCGACAAGCTGCACGGCACCACACACCGTCTGCTGGCCGACATGATTGAGGTGGGATCGTTTATCGGCTTGGCCGCTATGACAGGCTCGGACATCACCATCAAAAACGCAGGCATCAAAGACCTTGGCATCATTCCCGACACATTCCGTAAACTCGGCATCAAGCTTGAGTTCAAAGGCGACGACATACACATTCCGGCACAGGAGCATTACGAAGTGGAAACCTTCCTCGACGGCAGCATCCTTACGATAGCCGACGCTCCGTGGCCAGGTTTCACTCCCGACTTGATCAGTATCGTTTTGGTGGTGGCCACACAGGCCAAAGGCACTGTCCTCATCCACCAGAAGATGTTCGAGAGCCGTCTGTTCTTTGTCGATAAGCTGATCGACATGGGAGCTCAGATAATACTCTGCGACCCTCACCGCGCCAACGTTATCGGCTTGGACAGACATCATCAACTGAAAGCCTTGCGCATGGCTTCGCCAGATATCCGAGCGGGCGTGGCTCTGCTAATCGCAGCCCTATCGGCCGACGGCACCTCCATCATCGACAACATCGACCAGATTGACCGCGGATACCAAGACATCGACGGACGACTGCGGCAACTCGGAGCGCAAATAGAACGTCTTTAACATCATCGTCCGACATACAATCGTGCCAAACTGACATAAAGTCTGCTTTGGCACGACTTTTGATATACCTATTTTTAATTATGAGCAAAAAATAAAAAACTATATATCATGGGAGAAAACAAAAAGCACAAAAAAGATTCTCAACATATTGAGGATCAAAAGATTAAAGACGAGAAAGAGCAGAAAGTCGAGGAAGTCAAAGCCGAAGAGAAATCTGACAATTTTGAGGAGAAATTCAATGAATTGAATGACAAATATCTTCGTTTGTACTCGGAATATGACAACTACCGCAAGCGCACTGCCAACGAAAAGGTGGAACTCATCAAGACAGCCGCCGAAGGTACAATCAACGCTCTGTTGCCAATACTTGACGACTTCGAACGCGCTTTGCCGACGATGGAAAATCGCGAAGACAAGACCGATTACGAAGGCATCTTGTTGATTTACAATAAACTGAAACGCACCTTGGAACAAAAAGGCCTCGAGGAGATAGCAGCCATCGGCGCCGATTTCAACACCGACGAGCACGAAGCCCTCACCCAGATACCAGCCCCCGACGAGAGTCAGAAAGACAAGGTTATTGACGTGATACAGAAGGGTTACAAACTCAACGGCAAGGTGATACGCTATGCTAGAGTTGTTGTTGGATGTTAAATTTTTGAGAAATGGCAGAGAAAAGAGATTACTATGAAGTGCTGGAAGTGCCTAAAAACGCTACAGCAGACGAGATAAAAAAGGCTTACCGCAAGAAAGCCCTGCAGTACCACCCCGACCGTAACCCAGGCGACAAGGAAGCCGAAGAAAAGTTCAAGGAGGCTGCCGAGGCTTACGGTGTGTTGAGCGACGAGCAGAAACGAGCCCGTTACGACAAGTACGGCCATGCCGGCGTCAACGGACAAGACTTCAGCGGAGCGTCGATGAACGACATCTTCAGCCAGTTCGGCGACATCTTCAGCGACCTGTTTGGCGGTGGCGGCGGAGGCTTCAGCTTTAATTTCGGCAACGGTTTCGGCGGAAGCGGTTTCGGCGGCGGCTCGCAGAAACCTGTGTACAGAGGCTCCAACTTGCGTCTGCGCGTCAAGCTCACGCTTGAGGAAATCAACAGCGGCGTCAAGAAAAAGGTTAAAGTCAACAAATACGTGACGTGCCAAAAGTGTAAAGGCAGCGGATCGGAAGACGGACAAACCGAAACCTGCAAAACCTGCGGCGGTCGCGGTCAGCGCATGATGCGTCAGGGCTTCTTCACCCAGGTGAGCACCTGCCCTACCTGCGGCGGCGAAGGACGTGTCATCAAGAAGAAATGCCCGGCATGTAACGGCGACGGCATCGTCAAGGGCGAAGAGGTTATCGAACTCGACATCCCGGCCGGCGTGATGGAGGGCATGCAGCTGTCGGTGCGCGGCAAAGGCAACGCCGGAGCCCGCAACGGAGTGCCTGGCGACCTGCTCATCATCATCGAGGAAGAAAAGAATCCTCTGTTCGAACGCGACGAGGCCAACCTCATACACAACCTGTTCATCAGCATGCCTCAGGCAGCGCTTGGATGCAACGTCGAAGTGCCGTGCATAGGCGGCAAGGTCAGCATCAAGATACCGGCCGGCACACAGAGCGGCGACATCATGCGCGTGCGCGGCAAAGGGCTGCCGGTGCTGAACGGCTACGGCCGCGGCGACCTTATCATCAACGTCAACGTCTGGACACCTAAGAAGTTGTCGAAAGACGAAGAAAAATTGATGAAAGACCTGCTTGAAAGCGAGAATTTCAAGCCGAAACCAGGCGCCAACGACAAGAGTGCATTCGACAAAATCAGAGATTTCTTCAGATAAAACATGAATTACCTGGAAATAAGAAACGTCAACAAGACGTACGGAGACAAGCAGGTGCTTAACGACATCTCAATCGATGTGCCACGCCAAAGCATCTACGGCTTGCTTGGCCCCAACGGAGCCGGCAAGACCACACTGATCAGAATACTCAATCAGATTACAATGCCCGACTCAGGACAGATATTCCTTGATGGCAAACCATTGAGCCCCAATGATATAGCCAACATCGGATATCTGCCCGAGGAACGCGGCCTGTACAAAAAGATGAAGGTGGGCGAACAGGCTATCTACCTGGCCCAGCTAAAAGGCCTCGACGCGCGCGAGGCTGAACGCAGGCTGCGTCATTGGTTTATCAAATTCGAGATACAGAACTGGTGGGACAAAAAAGTTGAAGAGCTCAGCAAAGGCATGCAGCAGAAGGTGCAGTTCATTGTAACTGTCATTCACGAGCCCAAGCTGTTGATTTTCGACGAGCCGTTCTCTGGCTTCGACCCTATCAACGTCAATCTGCTCAAGAACGAGATTCTTGAACTGCGCGACAAAGGCGCCACCATTCTCTTTTCCACTCACAACATGTCGTCGGTTGAGGAGCTTTGCGACAACATCATGCTCATCAACCACGGACAGAAGATTCTGGAAGGCGGCGTCTACGACATCAAGCAGCAATATCGCAGCCACAAATACGAAGTCGTCATCCGCCCCAGCCAGAGCGAACTGGAAATACCCCAAGGCCTCACCATTCTGGCAACCGAAAAAGACGCCAACGGCGAGATGCACATCACCGTTGAGTCGATGCATGCCAACGAGTTGATAAGCGACATCATCAAAATGGGCGAAATCGTCTCATTCAAAGAGGTTCTGCCTTCGATGAACGACATTTTCATCAACCTTATTTCATCTTCAAACCAAAGATAATCAGAATATTATGAAAATAGGCATAATCATAAAAAGAGAATATCTGACACGTGTCAAGAAACGTTCTTTTCTAATCATCACCTTCCTGGCACCTCTGTTTTTCGCGGCATTGATGTTTCTGCCGGCTCTGCTGACGCTCAACTCGGAGAAATTCGACGAGAAAAAGACCATAGCCGTTTGCGACGAGTCGAAGATGTTTGTCGGAAAGTTTGAAAGCACCGACTTCAACACCTTTATTTATATTGATGACGACATAACCGACCTTAAACTCAGGGTGAAGGACGGCGAGTATGACGGAGTGGTCTACATCCCGGGCACTTCGCTCAACATACCCGTCAACGCTGAGATTTACAGCGTGAAGCAGATTCCGATGACACTGGTGTCGTACATACGCTCGACCATGAAAACCACGGTGGAGCACGAGAAACTAATGGCTTCGGGCATCGACCCCGACATAGTCAAGGCGGCCACGACGGCTATAAACGTGCAGTCTATCCGCATGAGCGACGACGAGGAAAAGGAAACCTTCGACGAGTTTGAGCTAATGCTAGGCATTTTCCTGTGCATGATCATCTATTTCGTGATATTCCTGTTCTCGCAACAGGTGATGCGAGGCGTCATCGAGGAAAAGACCAACCGTATCATCGAAGTGATCGTGAGCTCGGTCAAGCCTTTCGAGCTGATGATGGGAAAAATCATAGGCATAGCTCTGGTTGGGCTGACTCAATTCCTGCTTTGGGCAGTGCTCACTCTGGCCATCTCGGGCGTGGCATCCACGTTCCTGCCGGCACAAGATGTGTTCTCGACAGGCACAGTGATGGCTGAACAGATTGAGGAAATGTCTGAAGTCACCGACAGCCAGGCCACTCTGCAAATGGTGTTCGACATAGTCAACTCCATTAATTTCAAAGCTATTTTGTGGTGTTTCCTACTCTACTTCATCGGAGGTTATTTCCTGTATTCAGCCATATTCGCCGCAATAGGCGCCGCAGTCGACAACGAGACCGACACTCAGCAATTTGTAACGCCTATCTCGCTGCTGCTTATCATACCGATGGTGTGCTCGGGGCTGATAGCCAGCGCGCCCGACAGTCCATTGGCTATCTGGCTGTCAATCATACCATTCACCTCGCCTTTGGGCATGATTTTGAGAATACCTTTCGGTGTGCCAATTTGGCAGGTTGTGGTTTCGCTGTCAGCTTTATACGTCACTTTCATCATTTTCACTTGGCTGGCCAGCAAAGTCTACCGCACGGGCATATTGATGTACGGCAAAAAAGTGTCTTGGAAAGAAATTTTCAAGTGGATTAAATATTAATAAAAAAATATTTGGTTCGCATTGAAAAATATCGTATTTTTGCACGCTTAAAATTTTGGCAAGAATTTATAGAAAAGTTTAATTAATAAAAAATTCGATTTACAATGCAAAACAAAGGAGTTATCAAGCTTTTAGCGTTAATGTTGGCTCTGTTCACCATTTACCAGTTGTCGTTCACTGTTGCGACAAAAGTGGCAGAAAGAAGAGCAAAAGATTACGCCGCCAACTATGCTGAGAGCAGAAAGTCGTTAGCCACAGAGATGGCTAAGGGCGACAACGATGCCGCTGTTTATTTCCAGGATTCTATCAGAGCGGCCAGAGAGACTTACTATCTCGACTCAATCGGAAACATTTCATTCTACATGTGGCAGACCTACCGCGAGTGCAAGGAGCAGGAGTTGAACCTCGGCCTTGACCTTAAGGGTGGTATGAACATCATAATGGAGGTTTCGGTGCCGGATATCGTTTACGCTTTGTCAGGCAACAGCACCGACCCAACCTTCAACGAGGCCATGAAGATCGCAAAGACTCAGCATCTCAGCAGCCAGAAGGACTTCGTCCAGCTGTTCGGTGAAGCTTACCAAAAGCTCGATCCTAACGCCCGTCTTGCTTCTATCTTCTACTACAAGATGAAAGACAAGAAAGACAGCCGTCACGACCTCACCATCAACTCAACCAACGAGGAATACCTCTCAGCTATCCAGAAGGAAGCCGACGACGCCATCGACCGTTCTTATCAGATTTTGAGAACACGTATCGATCGCTTCGGTGTTGCCCAGCCTAACATCCAGAAGCTGGAAAGCTCAGGCCGTATCCTCATCGAGCTTCCGGGTATCAAAGATCCGAAGCGTGTTCGCAAACTGTTGCAGGGCACAGCTCAGCTCGAATTCTGGGAGACTTACAACTTCAGCGAAATTTATCAGTACTTCGACCTCGCCAACCAGCGCCTGGCTGAAATCGAGAAAGCTCTGAAGCCAGCCAAAGCCGAGGAAGCAGCAAAAGAAGGCGAAGATGTGGCTCTTCTCAACCAGATGACAGCCGAAGACTCAATCAAGAAAGCACGTGAAGCTTACGAGGAAAACAATCCTCTGTTTATGATTCTCCAGCCATCTGTCTACATGAACGCAGCCGGTCAGGTTGTTCCTGGCGAAACAGCACGTGTAGGTATGGCAATGGTGAAAGATACAGCCAACGTCAACAGAATGTTGAAGCAGGTTGCAAACATCTTCCCACGCAATCTGAAGCTCGCTTGGAGCGTGAAGCCTAACAAGAGCACCACAGGCAATGTCGAATTCATCGACCTCGTGGCTTTGAAGGGCGACAGCAAAGACAACAAGTGCGCTCTCATCGGCGACTGCATCACCGACGCCCGTCAGGACTACGATCAGAACGGCCGCGTGGAAGTCAGCATCCAGATGAACAGAGACGGTGCCACAAAGTGGAGACACCTCACAGGCAGCAATATCGGCCGCCAGGTGGCTATCGTTCTTGATAACTACGTTTACTCATACCCTGTCGTCAACGACGAGATCGCAGGCGGTCGCTCACAGATTTCAGGCGGTGACATGACAGTTGAAGAAGCTCAGGACTTGGCCAACATCCTTAAGGTTGGTCAGCTGCCGGCTCCTGTCAGAATCATCGAAGAGAACGTGGTCGGTCCATCACTCGGTCAGGAAGCTATCACATCAGGTTTCTGGTCATTCATCATCGCTTTCTGCCTGGTGCTCATTTACATGATATTCTTCTACAGCAAAGCCGGTATCGCAGCCGACGTCGCATTGCTGGTGAATATAGTGTTCTTCTTTGGTGTCATCGCCTCATTCGGCTCAGTGTTGACTCTGCCTGGTATCGCAGGTATTGTGTTGACTTTGGGTATGGCTGTTGACTCCAACGTTATTATCTTCGAGCGTATCAAGGAAGAGATTGCCGCAGGTAAAGGCATCCGCTTGGCTGTCACCGACGGTTTCAAAGCCGCTTACTCAGCTATCCTCGACGGTCAGATCACAACCTTCCTGACAGGTTTCATCCTGTTCGAGTTCGGTACAGGTCCTGTCCAGGGCTTCGCGACAACATTGATGATCGGTATCTGCACATCATTGTTCACTTCAATCTTCATCACACGTCTGATCCTCGAAGGTTGGCTTGACAAAGGCAAGGACATCAAGTTCTCGACCAACTTCACTCGCGATTTCCTGAAGCACACCAAGTTCGACTTCATCAAATTCGGTAAGACTGCATTCATCATCGGCGGTATCATGATCGTGGTCAGCGCTGTGTCACTCGGCACACTCGGACTTAACCGCGGTATCGATTTCACTGGTGGCCGTAACTATGTGATCCGTTTCGACGACAGCCGTCTGAAAGACGTTGACGTGAAAGCTGCTCTCGACAAGGTTCCTGAGTTCAAAGACGAAGTTATCGTGAAGACTTACGGCCAGAGCCGTCAGTTCAAGATCACTACTAAATATAAGATTGACAGCGAAGACCCGAACGTCGACGCCGAAATCCAGACATTACTCTTCGACGGTTTGAAGAGCCTCTACAACAGAGAGATTTCTTACGAACAGTTCACATCAGACAGCGAGAAGAGCGATATGATGTACGGTATCCTCTCATCACAGAAAGTGGGTCCGGCCATCGCCAACGACGTAACACGTAAGGCTATCCTGGCCATCGTCATCTCATTGGCAGTGATCTTCATCTACATCGCTATCCGTTTCAAGAGATGGCAGTACGGTGTGTCTTCAATCATCGCATTGGCACACGACACCATCATCGTGATCGGCATGTACTCGTTGTTCTACAAACTGTTACCATTCTCAATGGAGGTTGACCAGTCATTCATCGCCGCTGTTCTGACCATCATCGGTTACTCAATCAACAACACAGTGGTTATCTTTGACCGTATCCGTGAGAACGTCACTCTCTATCCTAAGAGAAGCTGGTACGAAAGAATGAACGACGGTGTCAACAGCACATTGCTCCGTTCAATCAACACTTCAGGTTCAACCTTGGTGGTGTTGCTGGCTATCTTCATCTTCGGCGGCGAGACCATCCGCGGCTTCGTGTTCGCATTGCTGGTCGGTATCTTCGCAGGTACATTCTCATCACTCTTCGTTGCCTCCCCGATGGCTTACATCCTGTTCAGAGGTAAGAAGGAAGATGCAAATCTGCTCGAATCAGAGGACAAGAAAAGAAAATAGTGTTTAACACATATTTGATGTAGAGACGCGCCTGGGCGCGTCTCTACATTTTTTTGTAAAAATTCGCCCTTAATACACAATGATTTTGTATCTTTGTTGGTTATAATACAAATGAATTTTATATGTTGAAGAAACTGCTTTTCATATTGGCTATTCTTATGATAGGGTTAGCGCAACCACTTGAAGCTCAACGCCGTAACCCAGCCAAGAACGCCGACATCGCATTCGAGAGAGGCCAGTACACTCTTGCCATAGAGCGTTACAAAAAGGCCATCAAGAAGACCAAGAAGAAGAAACACGAGGAAGAACGCACTCGTATCACCTATCAGCTGGGCGAATGTTACCGTCTGACGGAGAACACCAAGCAGGCTGCAGTGCAGTACAAGCGCGTGGGCAAAACCGAGTTCCCGAAGAACAATCCCATTTTCTATCTGCATTATGGCGACGTCTTGAAACGCAACGAGAAATATGATGAGGCTCTGCAGTGCTACAACACCTATATGGAACTGGTGCCCGACGATCCGCGCGGACAGCGTGCCGCCGACGACATAGCTCATATCAAGCAGTGGCTTGAATATCCTTCAAAATATGAGGTGAAACGTATGAAGGAGCTCAACTCCAAATCGTCAGACTACGGCGTGGCATGGATTTCAAACAGCTTCAACGACATCATATTCACGTCCACACGTGAGGGCGGTGTGGCCAAAGAGAAAGACGGCATCACAGGACAGCATTTCGCCGATTTCTACTACACTCGTCAGGATAAAAAAGGCGTGTGGGACAAGCCTGAGCTGGTCGACGGGGAAGGTGGCTTGAACAGCAATGGCAGCGAGGGCTCGCCTTTCTTCAACGCTTCGTTCTCAGACGTTTACATCACACGCTGCCCCAACGAGAAACGCCGTCAGTCGGGCTGCCAAATCATGAAGTCGAGACGTTCAGGCACTTCGTTTGCCGAGCCGGTTTTGGTTGAGATAGCCGGCGTCGACTCAATCGACATAGTTGGACATCCCACTTTGAATTCCGACGAAAGCGTCATGTACTTCGCTTCGTCACGCCGCGGAGGCTGCGGAGGCAAAGATATTTGGGTTACAATCAAGGGTGAAGACGGCAAATTCGGCCGTCCGTTCAATTTGGGAGAGGTTGTCAACACTCCAGGTGACGAGATGTTTCCTTTCCTGCGCAACGATTCCACTCTGTATTTCTCATCTGACGGACACGGCGGCATGGGCGGTCTTGACATCTTCATGACCACCATCGACACAGCCGGCAACTGGTCGGAGCCAGTCAACCTGAAGTCGCCTATCAACTCGACAGGCAACGACTTCAGCATAATATTCCATCCTACCGAAGAACGTGGATTTTTCGCGTCAAACAGAGGCAGCCGCAACGGATTGGACGACGACATCTATTATTTCATGGAGCCTCCTATCCTATTCACTGTCAACGGCACAATCAAAGACCGCAACAGTTTGCAGTTTGTTGGCGGAGCCAATGTCAGCATAGCTGGTACCGACGGCACCAAAGCCACCACATTGTCGAGCGACAAGGGTGTGTTCCAGTTCAACGAAGGATTGTTGAGTTTGAACAACATTTATGTCATCACCATTGACAAAGGCAACTACTTCACAGTAACCGACACCATCAGCACAGTGGGATTGGAGTTCAGCCGCGACTTTACACCGAGCTACGAGATTGAGATGATTCCTAGCGGATCGATAGTGCTGCCTGAGATTCAGTATGAACTGGGCAAATGGGATCTGCTGCCACAGTTTGAGGATTCGCTGCAAGGCCTTGTCGAGATTCTGCAGGTCAACCCGACCATCACAGTCGAGCTTGGCTCTCACACCGACTTCCGCGACAGCGACGCCCGCAACGACATCCTCTCGCAAAAACGTGCCCAATCGGTTTGCGACTATCTGGTTATCAGAGGTATAGATCCTATGCGTCTGACAGCAAAGGGCTACGGCGAACGCGTGCCTAGAACACTGAAAAAAGATTTCGTTTATAAAGGATACACATTCAAAGCCGGCACCAAGCTGACCGAGAAATACATCAGCGAGCTGCCAAGCGAAGAATTGAAAGAATACGCCAACCAGCTTAACCGTAGAACAGAATTCAAGGTGTTGAGCAAAGACTTCAAGCCAAGAGAAAATATCGACGACAACCAGATGGCTAAAATCAAGCTCAATCCTGAAGACAACAAGGTTGCCATCACACAAGACAAACTTGGCTATTTCTCGTTTAAGTCGTATATCAACGCCTACACCGAAACCCTCACCTACGACCGCGACTCCGATTTCAGCGTATCGCAAGCCAAGGTGATGGATCTGCTCAACAATGGTATAATCACCAAGAACGATTTTGTAGGCGACAACATCGACCAGATTATCACAGCGGGTGCTGTTAAAAACCGCGCCACCTTTATCATCCATGAGATGCACATTGCCGACCGCACAGTCGAAGAAATAGAAGTGACAGTGGTCAACAGCCAGAAACAAGACTGGATGATCGGTCAGAAAGACCTGAAGAAATTCGGCAATTTTGAATTTGATACAGACGAACATAAATTGATATTTAAATAAAATGCCAGTAGAAAAACGTTATCAACTGCGCGGCGTTTCCGCAGAGAAAGAAGATATCCACAACGCCATCAAGAATCTTGACAAAGGCTTGTATCCTAATGCTTTCTGCAAGATTATTCCCGATATTCTGGGTGGTGACGACCAGTATTGCAATATAATGCATGCCGATGGAGCAGGCACCAAGTCGTCGCTGGCATATCTATATTGGAAAGAGACTGGCGACCTCTCGGTTTGGGCCGGCATAGCACAGGATGCAGTGGTGATGAACACCGACGACCTGATGTGCGTGGGAGCCACCGACAAGATGTTGCTCTCATCCACCATCGGTCGTAACAAAAACCTGATTCCGGGCGAGGTGATATCGGCTGTAATCAACGGCACCGAGGATTTCTTAGCCAAATTGCGCTCATTGGGCGTAGGAATATATCTGACAGGCGGCGAGACAGCCGACGTTGGCGATTTGGTCAGAACCATCATAGTCGACAGCACTGTCACAACCCGCATGAAACGCTCGGAAGTGATTGAAAATCATATCCAACCAGGTGATGTTATTGTCGGTTTCGCATCATACGGCCAAGCCACATACGAAGACTGCTACAACGGCGGCATGGGCTCAAACGGCTTGACTTCGGCACGTCACGATGTGTTTGGTCACTATCTGGCAGAGAAATACAAAGAGAGTTTCGACCACTCGATACCTGAGGATTTGGTTTATTCAGGCAATCACAAACTGACCGAGCCGTCAAAGGTGCCGGGAGTGGATGTCGGAAAACTCGTCCTCGCCCCTACCCGCACCTATCTGCCGATGATGGTGCCGATTTTGGCAAACCTCAGAGGTCACATCAACGGCATCATCCACTGCAGCGGCGGCGCACAAACCAAGGTGACACATTTCATCGACAAATTGCACATTGTCAAGGACAATATGATAGAATTGCCACCACTGTTCGAGATGATTCAGGAGTCGTCGGGCACCGACTGGAAAGAGATGTACAAGGTGTTCAACATGGGCTCGCGTCTGGAAATCTACACCGACGAAAAATCGGCCGAAGAAATGATTAAGATTGCCAACTCATTCAATATCAAGGCACAAATTATCGGCCACGTGGAAGCATCCGACAGAAAACAACTTACAATCAAGAGTAAATACGGAGTTTTTGAATACTAATGGAAATTATTGACAAATTAGAAGCGATTAAAGAACGCTGGGAAGCGTTGCGTGAGCAACTCAACGACCCGGAACTGATGAACGACATGAAGCGTTACGTCAAGGTGAACAAGGACTACAAAGACCTTGAGCCTGTTGTCGACGCTTTCAATCAATACAAGACATATCTGGCAAACATCAGCGAAGCCAAGGAATTGCTGAAGACCGAAAAAGACGAGGACATGCGCGAGATGGCACAGGAGGAACTCGACGAGGCCACCGAGAAAGTAGCCAAACTCGAGGAAGACATCCGCTTGATGCTCATTCCTAAAGATCCAACCGACGGCAAGAACGCGGTGATGGAAATCCGCGCGGGTACAGGCGGCGACGAGGCTGCTATCTTTGCTGGCGACCTCTACAGAATGTACATCAAATTCTGTGAAGCGAAAAACTGGAAGGTGGAAACCGTCGACGCCAACGAAGGCACAGCAGGCGGCTTCAAGGAGATAGTGTTCAACGTCATCGGTGACGGAGCCTACGGCATACTGAAGTTTGAATCGGGAGTGCATCGCGTGCAGCGTGTGCCTAAAACCGAGACACAGGGCCGCATCCACACATCGGCGGCATCGGTGGTGGTTTTGCCCGAAGCCGAAGAATTCGATGTGGAGCTGCTCGACAAAGATATCAAGAAAGAGGTTTATTGCGCCGCATCAGGACCTGGCGGACAGTGCGTCAACACCACTTACAGCGCAGTGCGTCTCACCCACATCCCTACAGGCGTGGTGGTGAGCTGCATCGACGAGCGCTCGCAGGCCAAGAACATGGCAAAAGCCATGAAAATCCTGCGCACCCGTATCTACGAAGCCGAGTATAACAAATACATGGAGGAAGTCTGCTCGAAACGTAAGACTATGGTTTCAACCGGCGACCGCTCAGCTAAGATCCGCACCTACAACTACCCTCAGGGCCGTGTCACCGACCACCGTATCGGCTTTACAGTCTACAACCTTACATCAGTGATGGATGGCGATTTGACTGCGTTTGTCGAGAATTTGCAAATGGCTGAAAATGCTGAAAGACTGAAAGAGGGGCTTGATGAATAGTTGACAGTTGATAGTTGACAGTTGATAGTTAACAGTTGAAAGTTATAAAGTATTGAAGTATGAAAGACGGAGAACTATGCAAGGCATCACGAATGTAAGACCTCAAGGGCTTACCCTGAAGTGAGGCTTTGCATAGTTCGGAGTCGATTATGAAAGTGTAGAGTTTAGAGTGTAGAGTTTAGAGTAGTTGAAAAAGTAGAGACGGTCGGTCGACCGTCTAAAGTTGAAGAGTTTAATAGTGTATAAGTTTTAAGTATTGAAGTATGAAAGACGGAGAACTATGCAAAAAATAGCAGGCATTGCGTGAGCTGATATAATTAGCCTGCGGCTTTTTGCATAGTTCGAAGTCGATTATGAAAGTGTAGAGTTTAGAGTGTAGAGTTTAGAGTAGTTGAAAAAGTTTTAAGTATTGAAGTATGAAAGACGGAGAACTATGCAAGGCATCACGAATGTAAGACCTCAAGGGCTTACCCTGAAGTGAGGCTTTGCATAGTTCGGAGTCAAAAATAATAATTATGAATAAAAAAGAATTAATCTCACAAATAAAAGCGAAGAAATCATTTCTTTGCGTCGGTCTTGACACTGATATCAAGAAAATACCGCAGCATCTTTTGAAGGAAGACGACCCGGTCTTTGCATTCAACAAAGCCATCATCGACGCCACAGCCAAATACGCAGTCGCCTACAAACCCAACACCGCATTCTACGAGGTTTACGGTGCCAAAGGCTGGACAAGTCTGGAAAAGACAATCAATTACATCAAGGACAACTACCCTGAGATGTTTGTTATCGCCGACGCCAAACGCGGTGACATCGGCAACACTTCAGCCAACTACGCCCGCGCTTTCTTCGAGACGTTGAAAGCCGACGCCATCACAGTGGCACCATACATGGGCGTCGATTCAGTTGAACCTTTCCTTGGCTTCGAAGGCAAATGGGTTATTTTGCTGGCTCTCACCTCAAACAAAGGCTCACGCGACTTCCAGTATCTCAACGCCGACGGCAACGAACTCTACAAGAACGTGCTGCTGAAGTCTAAACAATGGGCCGACAGCGAGAAGATGATGTATGTGGTTGGCGCCACACATCCCGAGGAGCTGGGCGAGATTCGTAAGATGATGCCCGACAGCTTCCTGCTGGTGCCTGGCGTTGGCGCGCAAGGCGGTGATTTACAGGCTGTTGCCAAATTCGGATTAAACAAGGATTGTGGACTGTTGGTCAACTCGTCGAGAGGAATAATTTACGCCTCTGCCGGCGATGACTTCGCTGAGAAGGCTGCCGAAGAGGCGTCGAAACTGCAGAAACAGATGCAGCAGCTGCTTTAGAAACCGAACCCGAGCATGAAACGATGCTCTTCGGAGATTTCCTTAGGCTCGTTCTTTGCGCGGTCGATACATACAATAACGCTGTGACAAACGGTTAAAATGTCGTTTGTCACAGCGTTTTTCAGATACTGACGCATCTTGAAGCTGGTATGTCCCTTGTCGTACACCTCTGTCTCGCATACAATTTGGTCGTTGATGCGCACAGGCATCTTAAAATCGAGTTCAACATGAACCAAAACGTATTCAAACGTCAGCCAATCAATGTGGCAGTTGAAAATATGTTCGAAATACTGAGTGCGGCCGTAGTCGAACAAGTTGCACTGTGCCCCGTTGTTGACATGGTCAAACGGGTCGAGGTCGCTCATGCGAATTTGTATCGGACAAGAGAACATAAAGCCTTAGTGTGCAATTGAAACTTTCTTGGTCATAACAGCACCGTTGTCGGTGAGCACGCGCACCACGTAGATGCCGTTATCGAACGACGAAGCGTCGATTGTGGTGTTGGCCGAGCCCTCAATTGCTGTCACCATCTGACCGAGAGAGTTGTAAACCTCAACCATGCTGATACCCTCGCCATCGACGAAGATTGTGCTGTTGGCCGGGTTAGGATAAACCTTGAAGCCAGCTACTGCATCGTCGTTAATGCCATCATCTTTCTTCTTGATAGAGATGAGTTTTGACTCACCAAAGCCATATTCGCCGTCGCCCTCGACGATAGTGTTACCGTGAGCGTCTCTGATATAGTAATGACCGTTGCCGTAGTTGCAGCAGATGCCGTTGCCGAATGAGTCGTAGATTCTGAACAGATAGCACTCGTCAACAGGAAGGTCTGTGATATTCTCAACGTTAGCCTGGGTGCCTGTTCCGATGATATGCTGGTAAGGGCCGCCTGAGGCAACCATCTCGCCTGCCGAGTTAATCATATCCCATGTAATCTGCTCACCGAACTGGTCTTGGATGATGAATATCTTAAGCGATGTAACATCTGTCTCTTCCTCAAGTTCAGCCCACTGTTCGCAATTGGCCTCGAACGATTTGCTTCCTTCATAAGCAACGCCGTTGGCTTCTGTGATATTAAGTGTTCCAGTGTATGAGCCGAACGGCACCTCCATACTGAAGTCAACCTTGGTGTTCTCGGCCGGCTGCAGCTCGCCTGTCCACTCAAACTCATGAATTGCGTTGCCCACTTGAGCGTCGAACTTGATGGATGTCAAGGTCTCAGTTCCGATATTGGTAACAACGAAACCGAAATCTTTATCCTGTGTGCACTGTGCGGCCACAACTTGTTCAATATCACTCATCATAGGATAAATCGGCTGGTCTGTCAAGGTTACCTTTTCAAGTTCGCAGGCTGTCAGAATCGGGCGTATGGCATTGCCCTGCTGGCTCTGTGCCACCCATGCGAGGAAGAAGATATGATCCAAAACAACGTCAACACCGTTTGGTGAGCCGATATTTTCCGGAATCTGATATTCGTAAGTGCGGGTAATAAGTGTTCCGGCTGTGGTCGGGCTGATAGGATCGCCCCATGCGCTCTCGCTTACAACATCACGAAGTATGTGCATGTGGACATATTGTCCATTGAGCCACTGTGTAGGGTTGAAATTGCCATAGTCTGACTGAGAACCGAGAATACTGTCTTGCAACATGGCCACGGTAAGATAGTTCTGATCGACGGTGCTGTTGCCAGTGTAATAAACCTCAACAATGATGGTGGCGACTCTTGTATCAGGGTTGATTCTTGCAACACCTGCGATATTGCATTCCGCAGCCTGATTCATTTGTGTGTTGGCCTGACCGTTCCATTGACCTCTGTCGATGCCGTTGCCGGTTGAACGGTTCACCACACCTGTAGGATAACCGCTGATGCTGAATCCACCGTGAATGGTGTTACCATCGGCAGTAATCATATTAGGATAGCTTGTCTGTGCATATCCACCGGCATGGATGTTGACAGCCCAGACTCTGCCTGGATTGGCAGCCATAATTTGGTTGGCGATACGGTGACCGTCGGTGCAATAGCCGCAACCACGGCCTGTGAATTCCTCAAGAATGACGTTTCTGTTGGATGGTTCCGTAGAAACATACTGCTGAGCTTTGGTGGTGAAAGCCACTGATAATAAAGCCATCAAGGCAATAGTAAATTTTTTCATAGGGAAACTTTTATTAGTTATACAATATTTATTTGTTTCAAACTACAAAGATATAAAAAATAAAAAATACGCCACACATTTATGGCGTATTTTTTAAAAAGATTTTTCGTCAGTCGATTAGAGTCCTTCCACAACTGTGATCCAACCGAACTCATCCGGCTCAGTGCCATACTGGATGCCGCGGAGCTTGTTGTAAAGCTTCTGGCTCCATGGGCCTGGTTTGCCGTCACCGAATGTGTAGCTCTTGCCGTTTTCAGGATCGTCGATGCGTGAAATAGGGCTGATAACAGCTGCTGTTCCGCATGCGCCGGCTTCTTCCAATGTGGCGAGCTCTTCTTCAGCGATTGGACGGCGCTCGACCTTCATGCCGAGTGACTCTGCCAACTGCATCAAGCTCTTGTTGGTGATTGATGGAAGAATTGATGTTGACTGAGGAGTGATATATGTGTTGTTCTTCACACCGAAGAAGTTGGCTGCGCCAGCCTCGTCGATATATTTCTTCTCCTTGGCGTCGAGATAGAATTCGCAAGCGTACTGACCGCCGTGGCAAGCCTCGACGTGTGCGCGCAATGATGCTGCGTAGTTGCCACCCACTTTGTAGATACCTGTGCCCAGAGGAGCTGAACGGTCGTACTTACGTGTGATGACGTATGGGTTAGCCATGAAGCCGCCCTTGAAGTATGGTCCAACTGGTGTTGCAAACACGAGGAACAGATATTCTGTAGCAGGTTTAACACCAACCTGTGCGCCCATACCGATCAGCAATGGACGGAGGTACAATGAAGCGCCGCTCTCGTAAGGAGGAATGAACTCAGCGTTCAGCTTCACACATTTGATGATAGCTTCCTCGAATTTCTCGATAGGCATCTCGGCCATCATGATACCACGGCTTGACGACTGCAAACGTTTGGCGTTCTCGTCCATGCGGAAGATACGCACTTTGCCGTCTTTGCCACGGAAAGCCTTCAAGCCTTCGAAAGCCTCTTGTCCGTAGTGCAGACATGTGGCTGCCATGTGGATATTGATTGTTGTTTCTGAGCTGACTTCAAGTTCGCCCCATTCACCGTTACGGTAGTAGCAGCGGACGTTGTAATTTGTTGGATAGTAACCAAATGGGAGTGATCCCCAATCGATGTTTTGCATGATATTTTTTATTTGATGTTAATATTTTTTGTCGTTTTCCTGGATTGCAAAGATACAAAATTTTATGATGCGACACAAAAATATTATTTTTTTCACGCAAGCATCATTTCGCAGCGGTCGATTATATTATTTGCCAGACGGAAACCCGCATCACTGACATCTTTCGAATGATTGCCATCATAAGTCATCGACAGATGCAATGTCTCGTAACCGCTATTAACCAAACCCAGTAATTTCTTGTCCCGCTTACTTACCGCCTCTTGATAATCCTTGATATCCACACGTGTCCGGCGGTCAGCTCTCACATGAAAAACTGCATCAAGGGCCATAAGTACCCCAAGCCACAGATAATTTCCTGCGGCACGCACATATTTCTCATCTTGATAAACTCTTGTCTCGACATCAAGTTCACCGTTTTCGTTCAAAGTCTTGTGGGCGTTCTCCACATAGCGCCTTGCCTCTGCAATAGGGTCTTTTTTCTTCATAAATACTAATTTTCAATTCGTTAATAAAACTATTTCGCTGCAAAGTTACTATTAAAAACAAAACGGAGAGCCATCACAAACGACTTTTTTGCGATTTTTAACAATTTTTAACACAATGTGCGGAAAAACGCACAAAATGTTAAAAAACAACATTTCAGAGGAAGAGATATCAATACTTCACATTCCGCCACATCTTGCTCCACAGATAGTGCTCCCCTATGCCATATTGGTCGAGAAGGGCGCGGATTTGTGATGCAATTGCTTCTTTATCAACAGGTTTGTCGGATTTTCTGCCAACCAGAAGCACGTTTTTAGGGGTGTTGTCGATTTCGATGAACTCCATCACTTGGGTTTTGTAGCCGCAATATTCGAGGACGAGGGCACGGACGGCGTCGGTAATCATCACTGCCTGACGCTCAAGGAAGATGCCGTATTTCGTAATAGAATCAGTCTTGCCGGATTTCTCCATCTCACGACGGACCTGCTTGTGGCAACATGGCGCGCAGATTATCAATTTGGCATTGTTGCGTATACCTTTTAATATAGTATAGCGTCGTCGGTGGCGGTGTCGCAGGCATGAAGTGCGATGAGGACATCGAGATTTGATGGTTTGTATTCCTCGATGGAATTCTGCACGAAATGAATTGTTGAGACGCACTGCCGTGTGTCTTTACATTTTTCAATTATATCATTGATTTTCACCACTAATTCCGGACGAATCTCCACT
Source organism: Bacteroidales bacterium (assembly GCA_017616735.1). Classification (GTDB taxonomy): domain Bacteria; phylum Bacteroidota; class Bacteroidia; order Bacteroidales; family F082; genus Limimorpha. Next base: position 24,306 of record JAFZXP010000019.1, on the reverse strand, counting down.
CCTTCCATCACTATTTTCTTGTCGTAATGAGTTGTGAGATATTCATAAAGCGCAAAAGTTAAGTACCCCTTCCCTGCCCCCATGTCGGCGATATGAATCTCGTTGTCGAACTTGGTCTGACGCATCACGCCGTCGACGATTTCCACATATTTGCAAATCTGCTTGAACTTGTGCTGCATGTCGGCCAACACCTTGCCGTCGCGCGAGGTCAAGCCAAGCAAAAACCACCATGGCTTGGTAGGGTCGATAAGACGCTGTTTCTCGTGATCGTGGCTCAGATCCTGCTCACGCTGCTCCTTGACCGCCTTGCACATCAGAGTGGGCTTGCCTTTCTTGCTGACAAGCAGTGTCACATCTTCCGAAATAGTGAAAAGCGACACATTCTGAAACTTTTCGGGAACCATGCTCCTAACCTGCTCCATCATCTGGCTGGCAGTAAAATTCTTCGTCTCGTCACGGCGCTCGAAACGATATGTAAACTGATACATTCTTATTGTTTTTCAACAAGATAGGCTTAATATACAAATTCCGCAACTCATCGTTTTTAACCACAGGCTTGGACAACGTCATTTTAACAAATGAGTTATTTTTGAGTGCCGAATCGAGTTTCTCGAAGAATTTTTCCATGTTTTTCTTTTTTGCAAAAATACAAAAAATTGACAATTTGTCAGTACAATAATTTTGGCATAAAAATTGATAATTTCAGAAAAAAAAAGAATATTAAAATATAAAATGATATGAGTAACGGATCAATTGGAGTAAAAACGGAAAACATTTTTCCGGTAATCAAGAAGTTTTTATACTCGGAAAACGAGATTTTTTTGCGTGAGATAATCAGTAATGCTGTCGATGCGACGCAAAAGCTGAAAACCTTAGCATCTGCTGGCGAATTCAGCGGCGAACTGGGCGATTTGACCATCAAAGTTGAGGTTGATAAGAAGAAAAAGACCATCACAGTTCGCGATAACGGTATCGGCATGACAGAAGCCGAAGTTGACAAATACATCAACCAGATAGCTTTTTCGGGTGCTACTGAGTTTGTGGAGAAATTCAAGACCAACAGCGAGGCTGAGGCTGCCAACATCATCGGTCATTTCGGCCTCGGTTTCTACTCAGCATTTATGGTATCGTCGAAAGTGTCACTGATTACCAAGTCTTACACTCAAGGCGCCGACGAAAAAGGCGTCATCTGGGAGTGCGACGGCTCGCCTGAGTACACCATGAACCCTATCGCCAAAGGCAACCGCGGAACCGACGTAATTCTTTATATTTCAGACGATTGCGCCGACTTCTTGGAAGAAAGCAAGATTCGTGAGTTGCTCAACAAATACTGCAAATTCATGTCGGTGCCGATTCAATTTGGAACGAAAAAAGTGCAGGAACCTATCGAAGGCGAAACCGACAAAGACGGCAAGCCAAAAACAAAAGAGGTTGAAAAACCTTGGATTATCAACGATGTGGCTCCGCTTTGGAAAAAAGCCCCATCGACTATCGAAGACAAGGAATACAACGAGTTTTATCACACTCTCTACCCGATGAACTTCACCGAGCCGATGTTCCACATCCATCTGAATGTCGACTACCCGTTCAACCTCACGGGAATACTTTATTTCCCTAAGATTTCGAACCGTTACGAGTTCCAGCGCAACAAGATTCAGCTTTATTGCAACGAGGTGTTCGTGACCGATTCTGTCGAAGGCATTTTGCCAGACTTTTTGAGCCTGTTGCACGGCGTTATCGACTCGCCCGACATCCCGTTGAACGTGAGCCGTTCGTTCCTGCAAAACGACCAGAACGTGAAGAAAATCTCAAGCTATATCACTAAGAAAGTGGCCGAAAAACTTGAGGAACTGTTCAAGAAAGACCGCGAAGACTACGAAAAGAAATGGGACGACATCAAGATTTTCATCGTCTACGGTATGATAGCCGACCCGAAATTCTTCGAAAGAGCCGAAAAATTCATGCTTTTCAAAGACACCGACGGGAAGTATTACACCATAGAGGAATACAAAAAATTAATTGAGGAAAATCAGAAAAACAAAGACGGAAACGTTGTATATTTGTACGCGACAAATCTCGATGAGCAGTACACCAACATTGAGAAGGCCAAGGAGCACGGCTACAATGTGTTGATGCTCGACGGAATGCTCGACTCGCACTTCATCAGCACCTTTGAGCAGAAGTTTGAGCACACTTCGTTTGCCCGCGTCGACTCGAACACCATCGACAAACTCATTGAAAAAGAGGATGTTAAGAAGGAATCAAAGCTCGACGACAAGCAGAAGGAAGAGGTGAAGAAGGCCTTTGAAGACATCATCGACAAGACGCATTTCAACGTGGAGTTCAGCACCTTGGACGAGACTGAGGCTCCTGTCGAGATCATTCAAAACGAGTGGATGCGCCGTTACAAGGAGATGAATCAGATGGGCGGAATGCCGATGTGGGGCGACATGCCTGACAACTACACCCTGATGCTCAACACCAACAACGCCGCCATCGCCACTTTGATGGATAAGCCTGAAGATGAACGCAAAGCCGTGGTCAGCCAGCTGTACGACCTCGCTAGATTGTCGAAGAACTTATTGAAAGGCAAAGAATTGAGTGAGTTTATTGCAAGGAACTTCAATAAAATAGGATGAGATTCCTCGACAAGCTCGGAATGACAAAATAGGTATTAATCTAAATTATAAACAAATGAAAAAGAAAAGCATCATCACAATCGTAATCATTGTTGTAGTCGTTTTGGCTGTTTATCTCTGGTTCAAATCAGGATTCAACAATATGGTCAAGAAACAGGAAGCCGTTCAGGCACAGTGGGCTCAGGTGGAGAACGTCTACCAGCGTCGTGCCGACCTCATTCCTAACCTTGTGGCAACCGTGAAAGGCTATGCCGAGCACGAGCAAAGCACACTGACGGCCGTCATCGAAGCTCGTTCAAAGGCTACAAGCGTCACCATCGACCCAAGCAACATCACCCCGGAACAACTGGCACAGTTCCAGGAAGCTCAGGATCAGCTGTCAGGAGCATTGTCAAGACTTCTTGTGTCGATTGAGCGTTACCCCGACCTGAAAGCCAACGAAAACTTCATGGCTCTGCAGTCGCAACTTGAAGGCACCGAAAACCGCATCACGGTTGAACGTCAGAAATTCAACGAGAGAGCAATGGAATACAACCAGTACATCAGAATGTTCCCTCGCAACATCATCGCCGGCATGTTCGACTTTGAGAAAGTCGGATACTTCAAAGCACAAGCCGGAGCTGAAACAGCACCAAAAGTTGAATTCTAATGATGATGACAAAACATAAGACAACCCGTTGGGACAAGGCCTGCCTTATCCTAATGGGTTTATTGTTATTTGCCGACATCGGATTTGCGCAGAAAATTCCTGCCAAGCCCAACCCGCCACGTTTGGTCAATGATTTCGCCAACATATTGACCGACAAGCAGGAGCGCGCGTTGGAGCACAAACTTGTAGCCTATAGTGACAGCACCTCCACACAGATTTGCGTGGTAACGGTCACAAGCCTTGACGGCACCACATCCGACGATTTCGCCTATCAGATTGGCGAGAAATGGGGCGTGGGCACCAAGAACAATAACGGCGTGGTAATACTTGTGAAGCCCAAAACCGCCGACGAGCTTGGCGATGTTTCCATTCAGGTGGGCTACGGCATGGAGCCTTACATAACCGATGCGGTTAACTACGGCATCCGCACCAAGGAAATGATTCCGGCCTTCAAGGAAGGCGATTATTACAGAGGTATCAACAATGCCGTCGATGCCATTATCGGACTGGCTTCGGGCGCTTACAAAAGCGACCGGTATGCCAAAGGCGACGATGGCGACGAGGTATTAGGGATGTTGGTCGGACTGTGTTTCATAGCCTTTTTGCTTGTCTTGCTTACCGCATCAGGCAAAGGCAAAAACGGCAAAGGCGGCTCAGGCAACGGCAGTTTCTGGAGAGGCCTGTTATGGGGCATACTTTTGTCTGGCAACGGACATGGCGGCAGAAGCGGTGGCAGCTCGTGGGGCGGCTCTGGCGGTGGCTCGTGGGGCGGCTCGGGTGGCTTCGGAGGCTTTGGAGGCTTTGGCGGCGGTCACTTCGGTGGTGGCGGCGGATCATCAAAATGGTAAAAACACAACATCATGAGCAGCGTAATATCAATCAAGAACGGCAGTGTTTTTCAACACGAGCGCCAGATAATCAAAGATATAAATCTAGAAATCGGTGAAGGCGAATTTGTGTATTTGATTGGCCGTAGCGGCTCGGGGAAATCGTCGTTGTTAAAAACCTTGTATGCCGATTTGCCGGCCAAAGACGGCGATTTCAACATCGCGGGCTTCAACCTCAACGATTTGAAACGCAAAGACATCCCCATGTTGAGACGCAAAATAGGTATAGTTTTTCAGGATTTCCAATTGTTGTACGACCGCAATGTGGAGCAAAACCTGTCGTTTGTGCTCAAAGCCACAGGCTGGGAGGAAGACAGCGGCATCAACCGACGCATTGACGAGGTGCTACAGTTGGTTGGGCTGCAGGGCAAGAGAAAATCAATGCCTCATCAGCTGTCGGGCGGTGAGCAACAAAGCGTTGCCATTGCGCGAGCCCTGTTAAACAGCCCGAGTGTCATTTTGGCAGACGAGCCTACCGGCAACCTCGACCCAGAGACCACCAACGACATCATGAAGCTTCTGATGAAAATACGCAACAACAAGACCACCATTTTGATGGCCACTCACAACTATAATCTGATTTTGAAATATCCTTCGCGCGTGATTAGCTGCGCTGACGGCAAGATTACCGAATCAGCCAAGTAGCTCAACCAGACAGTCGGTGGTACGCGAAGAACTGTAGAACTCTTCCATCCTACTCTTGCGTTGAGCTATCTGCTCCAGGTCGAAGGTTTTAGACATAAGGTCGGCAACAGCTGACCTTATTTCGTCTGCAGTGTTGGCCACCACGCACAAATTGTCGACATCCAATCCTTCAACCATTTTATCGTTAACGACACAATAACGGCCATTGAACAGAGCGTTCAACAGTTTCAGTTTCAAACCTGTAGCCTGAGCGGTGACAAGTATATTGATATGCGCGTTGCGGATCAGGTTTTGCAGAACATCGTCTTCAGGATTCTCAACAAGCTCTACATTTGGCTCATTTTCAACAAGTTTCACCAGATGATGAGGCGGATTCATTCCAGCTATCTTCAGTTTGATGCCTGTGCCTTTAAACACCTCATTGATCAGGAATTCCGCAGCGTTGTAGTTTTCCGAAACATCAAGGCTGCCGTGGTAAAGCACATAATCGCCCCTGCCCTCCGACACGTTAACCTTGTCGAAACCGGCATAAGCCGGAATCAGATAAACATTGTCGTAAAGCTTCTTGAAATACTCGTAATCATTGTTGGATATTGCAAGAATTCCGGTGGCTTTCGACAATATCGACTCAAATTTGCGCAGCTTGCGCGATTCAAACTTCAAAAACAGCTTTTTACGCAGATTTTTCTCGGTCTGAGCCAGATTTTGGTAATAATCGTGCTCCACATTGTGAGTGCGCACGAAAATCTTGCGACCCTGCATCCGCGGGTCGAGCAGTACGCTGCACGAATGCAGCCCTTCGAGTATTATCGGGTAGTCGTCTTTCAGAAGATTTTGAATCAAATCGTCTGATTTTCTTGAAATTACGATAAACGGCTTCTTGCTGAAAAAATTCACAAACGACATGTCGCGCTTGTAATAATTTGTTGATTCGCACAACGCCTCGAGCCGCTCGCTCCGCTCGCGGCCTCCGTACTCAAAGCAATGAAAATGCACCTTGAAACCGCGTTCGTTAAGCGCCTTGAGTTTGAAAAACACGTCAATCACGCCACCGTAGTTGACGGGGCACGGAATGTCAAAACTAACAATATGAATGTGATTATCAGACGTATTTCTCATATATTTTCAGCAAGACGTCCTCTTCGTTCTCCCAACAGAGGTCTTGCGCCGCAAATATAAGATTATTTTTCCATTCAGCCAACTTCTTTTCGTCATTTAAAGCATTTTTAATGGTGTCGGCAATGGTCTGAGGATCGTGATTATCAATAAAAGCGCCTATGTTATAAGCAGTTATGATTCTTTCAATTTCGGTCAGATGTGAGGCAATAATCGGCACCCCTGCCTGAATATAGTCGAAAAGTTTGTTGGGCAGACTGAACCGATAATTCAGATTTGTGTCTTTGTCGAGAGTGAAACCTAGCTCAGCCAGCTGGGTGATAGCCATCATTTTCTGATAAGGCATGCGTGGGAAAAACTTCACTCTATCGTCCCAATTGTTGGCCGCCACTTTCTCTTTCAAAATAGGCAGCACATCTCCACCGCCGATTATAACCAACTGACAATCATCAAGATATTGCATAGCATCGAGCAATTCTTCCGAGCCGCGGTGAATGTTGATTCCTGAGCCTTGCAGCACGAGAATGTGTTTTTGAGGGTCGAGCCCAACTTGTTCGCGAGAAGCCGGAGCCGGCAACATTTTTCGCATCGGGATGTTGCGAATTACGTGCACTTTGACGCCGTATTTTTCGTGGAAAAGGTCGGCGATCGACTGACAGACGGTTATCATCTCGGGCAGTTTCGGCACAACATACCCCTCAATGCGCTTCCATACGCGCTGCACCTTGGGTCGGCTGACCAGTTCAGGCACTTCGGTGAAGTACTCGTGGCTGTCGTAAATCAGCTTGACGCCTTTCAGCTTTGAAATCCAAAAGTTTGGCAACAGAGTATCCAAATCGTTGGACAACAAGCAGTTGCAACGATGGAAAAGTAAAAAAATAAACAGTCGGATATTGAACTCGGCATAAAAAAGCGGGCCTTTTTCGAACAGCAGCTTCATGCGGTGTGATTTATATGGGCGGTCGTCCATGGGCGGTGATTTGCGCTGCCGGCGCCCAACCAATAACACCTCGAAGCCAGCCTTCTGCAAGGTCAGGCACGACTTATTGACACGCTGGTCGGTCACTAAGTCATTGATTACCGATACAATAACCCGTTTCAAAGTGGTCAAAATTTCAAGCTATAAAATTACAGATTTTCTATTGTTGTTTGACAAAATTTCTTTATTTTTGAAAAAATTTTAAGCGATGGATAAGGATTTTTCGTTACGTGAGCTCAACACATTCGGTTTCGACGTCAAGGCACGGTATTTTCAGGAATTGAAAACAATGGATGACGTTCGTGAATTGATTAAAAATCCTGAATTTATCGCTTGCAGAAACGCGACAGTGTCACGTCTTCTGGTGCTGAGCGGCGGCAGCAACATCCTCTTCTCCTCTGAATTTTTCGACGGTTTTGTGGTTTATCCCAACCTAAAAGGCATAGAAGTCCTTGAAGAGACTGCTGAAACAGTGAAGATTCGCTGCTATTGCGGTGAAGTGTGGAAAGATTTTGTCGATTACACCGTTGCGCACAATCTTTACGGCTTGGAAAACCTCGCCGACATCCCAGGCAAGGTCGGAGCAGCGCCGGTTCAGAACATCGGGGCATACGGCACAGAAGTGAAAGACACGATTCATCAAGTTCATACGATTGATTTGACAACAGGCGAAACCAAGGTTTTCAGCAATGAGGAATGCCGGTTCTCGTATCGGAATTCAATTTTCAAAACAACAAAAAACCACCTGATTTTTGCCGTCGATTTCATATTGAAAAAGCACGGTGATTTGAAACTGGATTACGGAAACATACGCAATTATTTGATTGCCAACAACATCACCAATCCGACATTGCAAGACATTGCAGCGACGGTGAAAGCCATCCGAGCCGAAAAATTGCCTGAAGTAGGCGTTGTGGGAAGCGTCGGCAGTTTCTTCCAGAACGCGATAGTTCCAGTAGATAAATATCAGGAAATCAAGGGATTATATCCAGAGGTTCCTTATTATCAAGTTGAGATTCCTCCGCTCCCTTCGGTCGGTCGGAATGACAAGTTGATCAAAATCCCTTCCGGTTGGCTCATTGACCGTGCCGGTTGGAAAGGTTACCGCGAAAACCACGTCGGCGTTTGGGACAAGCAGGCCTTAGTCCTGGTTCACTATGGCGGCGGCCAACCACAAGAAATCCTGGATCTCATGAAGAAAATCCAGGATTCCGTAAAAACCAAATTCGGCGTTGATATTAAGCCTGAGGTGAATATAGTGTAAAACTATTCAGTTGAGAAATATCAAATACTACATTTTACCATAATCAGCCTGCTCTTCCGCAACTTTCATGCAGCTTTCATCAGCAATGTCATATTGCTTTCTCGCCACCATAATAATCTCTTCACCAAGAGCCCAACTAATATGCGAAAGCGTGCTGATTGTGAAGTTATGCCTTCCTGTAAGCCATTTGCTTATTTCCGATTCGCGTTTGCCGAGTTTGTTAGCCAAATCACGACGTGTCATGCCTTTTGTTTTCAAGATTTCCACAATTCTTTCAGCAATCGCAAACGAAAGATCAAACTCCGCCATTCTGTCTTCAGGAATAGCAGCAAGACATTCTCTGAATAATTTATTCTGTATCATATCTCAAACACTGTTGTGTCAATTCCAGTAATAATATTGTTTTCCACTGTCACATTACCTGATTTTCTTGCTTCTTTCAACAATTTGTCGAATTTCTGAAGGTCTAAAACATAGCCGCTAAGTTTTTCATCTTCTTGATATGTTCTAGTAGTTTTTTCTCCACCATTGCCCAAAATCAAAATTTGGTCGGAAATCCTCAAACAATACAATCTCAACTTTCTTGAATCAATTGACAATGCGCAAAGATTGTCACTCATTTTGCCTTCAGTTCTAAATAGTCTTTCCAAGGCACCTTGCTCAATAATCTTTTTCAAAGCGTAAATTATAGTCTGAAAATCTTTGTTTAATCTTGCATTGTCTTTGAATTCCGTAAGAAATCTTTCAAATTCGCTTGTGTCATTTCCCTCAAAACTAATAGAATACAAACAAACTATTTCGTTTTGTTCAATTGTTTTTAATGTCATTTTCTTAGTCATAGCTTCACAAATTTTAGTTTGCAAATATACAAATAATTTTTATAACTTCACTTAAAAGTGAAATATTTATTTTATAAAATAAACCTATGCCTGAAACATTATTTTGTTTCAGTTCTTGCTGCAAAGATAATAATAAATTTTGAAATTCTTAATGTTTTAAACAAAAAAAACGTAAAACATAAAAAATAAAAAAATGTGGTCCGCAAAGCTCACATTGAGCGCAGCGAACCACATTGTTCTGATTCAGCCAAAGGCTGCACATTCGGGCGTAAGCCCGCACATTATTCCTTGCGTCGGCGTAAAGTTGCGTACCCAGCGCCGAGAGCGCCAAGGATAACGAGACCGCTGCCAAGAGGTGCCGGCTGGTCGCCCGACAAGCCGTGATCACCGGGGATGATAGGGAGTAATAAACCGAGACCGCCGTCACGGAACATGTCACCCATTGACCAATCGTTGACAAATGCGTCCGACACACCTATCTGTGCTTTTGCGCCAAGCCCAAGGGCCAACACCAATGCTATAGCTAAAAATATCTTTTTCATCTTACAACAATTTTCTGGGTTTTAACAATATTTTCCTCTATCATGCGGAACACATAAACGCCCTGTGGCAAGGTGTTCAGCGTCTCCACACCGTCAACGGCCATGTTCATCACGGTTCTTCCAGCGATGTCGAACACATGTAGTTCGCCTTTACCATTGACGATGACGCTGTTGTTTGACACGTATGCGAAAGTCTCGTTCTCGTAGTTGCCGCCAACGCCCTGGGTGCTTCTGCAGACTATCATGAAGCGGTCGTCATACTCGCTGCCGGTAGCGTAGAACTTATATTCATTCTCAAGAAGCATATCGACATCCTCACCTGTGATTTTGTCGATGAGGTGCAGATAGCTGAACTCGTCGATGCTTTCGAATGTGATGGTGTAATAGCTGCTCTTGGTGTTCTTGAATACGATGTCCATCGTCTCGCATTCACCGCCCACATGAGCTATGGCATATTCTTTACCTGCTGATTTGATGGCTATCTGTGCCGCACTGCTGGAGAAGTTGTCCAGCTTGTCGAGTCCGTCGCCATCGCTGAAATAGGCGTAGGCTATATCCTTATTACCATTGCCTTCAACATTGATGGTCAGACGGTTCACATTACCTTTTGACGATGCCGTCTCGGCTGTTGCCGCGCTGTTGCTCTTGGCGATATTGAGATTGCCGCTTGTCTTTGCCACTACCAGCACACCTTGTCCCGGTTGGATTGCCACATCATACGTACGAGCGAGCCATGCGCCGGCATAGGTGAGTTCGTAATAACCTGTCTCCAGATTGCTGTCATCAATGGCTCCGCCGACACCTTTATAAATCTTATGCGGGAACGGGTTGCCGATGATATTGATGCCTCTCGAGGCTGTTGACGCGGCTGCCGCGGTGACCTGATATGTCACGTCTGCATTGTTCAGCGTGCCGATAAATGCGGGTGATATGCCGTTGCTGTTGGCATAGAGATAACCTCTACCCTTCTCGAATGTGGTGAAGTCGGCATGACCGCCGCCACGGTAGTTTTCCCAAACAACATCCGTCTCGTTGTAACGATACAGGTCGTAAATCTCGGCCAGGAACTCGCTGCCGGCTATCTCCATGCCGTTAACCGACGACGAGATGAGATACCAGCCGTTGGAGTCTTTGGCATTCCATCCCTGAACGCTCTTCTTTGCTTTAGCCTGCACGTCAGCCGATGCATTGACCAATTCGGCGCCGCTCTCAAGGATAAGGTTGTCAGGGTCTGTATTCACAAGTTCGCCAGTGACGATAAGGGTTGAGCCAGCCTCCACTGTCAATATTGCACCACTCGCAGGGATAGCAAGATTTGCCACCGTTACAGTGACGCTGCCATTTTCACCGATGGTGCAGTCTGCTCCGAGTTCAACAGACGCAGACGCATCCGGCACAGTGCCGCCCCATATTGTAGGGTCGTTCCAGTCACCAGGAGTGGTGTTGGTGGCAGGAGTTGTGGTTACGAAGTTAAGCTCGAGCGGCGCGAACAACGTACCGCTACCGTCTTCTGTAAATGTTACAGTGACTTCAGGATTGTTTTCCATTTCCTGATGTGTGATATGGTTATAGGCTTTGAATGTCAGCTGATGACCATTCTCACCATACACATTCACCTGAGCGATGTAACGATGTGTGATAGGAAATTCGCCGGTCAAGGCAGTGCCACGGCATTCATCGCCACAGAATACGGCAAGTTCAATCTTGTCGGTAGTCTGTTCCACACCGTCAAACTTAACGACCGCAATAACTGTTGTTGAGCCGGAATACAAGCCTTCGTCAATTGGCGTCCAATGCATTACAATTGGCTGTTCATCTGCGATGAAGTTAAGCTCAAGTGGTGCGAACAACGTGCCGCTGCCGTCTTCGGTAAACTGAACTGTGACTTCAGGATCATTCTCCATTTCCATATTTGTGGCATGGTCGTATGCCTTGAAAGTCAGCTGATGACCATTCTCACCATAAACGTTCACCTGAGCGATGTAACGATGTGTGATAGGGAATTCACCTGTAAGGGCAGTGCCTCGACATTCGTCACCGCAGAATACAGCGACCTCAATCTGGTCGGAAGTCTGCTCCACTCCATTAATCTGAACGACAGCGATAACAGTCGTTGAGCCTGAATACAAGCCCTCGTCAATGGGAGTCCAATGCATTTGTGCCGACATTATCATGCTGGCAAAACATGCAATTAGCAATAAAAATACTCTTTTCATTTGTTTAATTGTTGATTATTAGTTTTTTATTAAATTTTTTGAAATAATTCCGTTATCGGTATAAATGCGCAACATATAAGTTCCTGTGGAATATTCGCCAAGGTCAATCCGGATGTTGTCGGCTTTCATTTCGTTGGAGTAGATCACTTGTCCGTAGATATTCATAACCTCTATTCTGTTGATTCCTTCACACACGACATTGAACACATCGCTTGACGGGTTAGGATAAACCACCGCATGCATTTGTTCGTTGTCGTCCACACCTAACACGCCGAAGCTGATGGTCTCAGGCGCAGACAAGGTGCCTAATGTGGCATCTGAAGAGTAAACCATCATGTCGTTAGACCATCTGGTTTCAGTGCCGTCGGTCAAAACGAAATTGACATCTTCCGCTGTTTCTCCAAACACTGTAAGGAACGCGACATATCTGTCTATAGGCTCAACATACATCAACTTGACACTGCCACGACATTCGCCATTAACTATAGCTGCAAGCTCATAGTCGATTGAGCGAAGCTCTTCACCGTCAATATCAATGACAGCGGTAACCGTCATATTATCAGAGAACTCTGAGACTTCAGGGACGAACATGTTGTTTTCAGTAGTGATATTGGCTATCTCATCACCTTTGCTTCCTGTCTGGAATGTGAGGGTCTTGGCTGTGTTGCTATTTGACTTATACATGTAGCCTTGGCCTGGCTCCAATGTGTTGAGTGTTCCGTACCACATGGTGTATCCCGGGTATGAAATGTAGGTCGAATATCCGTTTCTGCCTTTGATGATATCATCGGCTTCCGGTGTGAAACCGCTCAATGCGTTGGTAACACTGACGCTTTGGTTCGTCGGGTATCCTATCCAGTTCCATCCCTTGTTGATTGTTATCGGGTGGTTTGCTGCCGATGCAGCGTCGCCGATCATCACAGCATTGCAGGCCGCATTGGTGCGCACTTTGTACATCTGTTCGTTGGTTATGCTTGTCAGTGTACCGTACCATGTCTTGGTACCCTGATACTCAAACTGTTCGGTATATCCGTTTCTTCCCTGGATGCGGATGCCTGCGTCGCCAAGGCTGTTTTCGAGCATTGTCAGGCCGTCGATGCCGTTAAGTTCGATATAGGTGGAATACCAGTTCCAGCCCGCGACCAACGCCCTTGTGTGGGCATAATTGAAATTGGCGACATATTCTGCGGCTTCTCCCACGGTGAATGAATATGTAGGATTTGTTGATACCTCAACGTTATTCAACGTCCAGTTTTTGAACTGATAGCCTGCGTTGGCTGTAGCCGTGAGGGTGCAGTTGTCGCCAGGGAAATATTCGCCAGCTCCTGTCACAGTGCCTGCACCGGCCGGGGTTACAGTGGCTGTAATTGACACTGTTGAAGTGAAGTTGAGTTCGTAAGGAACTATTGGTGTGCCATAGCCGTCAGTGTTAAAGGTTACGGTTGAAGGCGATATAAGTTCAAGTTCCTGTTCTGTGTCATGATCGTAGAGTTTGAATGTGAGGTTGTCGCCATTGTTGCCATATATTGTGAGCATCACAATGTAACGGTCGGTTGGCGGGAAGTATGAAGCCATATTGGTGCCGCGGCACTCAGTGCCACAGAACACGCCCACTTCAAGCTCATCGGTGTGCTGTTCGACACCGTCGATAAGGACAACACCCGTCAAGCCCATGTTATCGGGGTAGTTAGCGCTTTCAGGTGTCCAATGGTTTGCCATCGACTTGAAGTTTGCCACTAAGCTTCTACCCTTTGTAACTGTAAATGTGTATGCCGCATCGGTTGACACCACCTCATTGTTCTCTGTCCAGTTAAGGAAAGCGTAATTCTCGTATGCCGAGGCTGTTACAGTGCAGCTCTCACCTTCCGGGTAAGCGCCTGCACCCGACACCCAGCCGCTTTCAGCCGGATTGACGCTTAAATTAATGCTATAGCTTAGAGGCGAGGTGAAGCCAAATATCGTTTGGTCTTTAGTGTATGATCTCGAACCTGAATATTGGGATGGATTATATGGGTCAAAATTAATAGTAACAGGATCATGAGAAGATGAACATTTATATAATGTTTGGTAAGAATTGTTATTATATGCTCTAAAATACAGATCGTCTTGACTACTACCAGTATTAACATCTATAACTAGCACCAAATTGGAAACGCCATTATATGTAAATGGTGTATCGAATGTTATTGTAGTCCAATCGTTGTATAAAAATGTAACATCACCGCTGAACACTTTATCAGCCGCAGTTACAGCAACCCAATCAGAACCACTATTAAATTTTGTTTTATCTGTATGTACAATATATATATCACAGTTATGAGTTCTATCTGAATAATTCCTTGTATTATATACTGCCATTCTATTAATTTCTCCTACTCCACCTATTTCTTCTTTAGTATAAATCTGTTGATACAAAACATACGGATAACTAAGGAATGGATAATACGAATACTCTGTACCTCCGAGTCCAATAGGAATTGCATAGTTGTAAGTGAAATTAGCCACTAAATCCCTGTCAGATGTCACTGTAAATGAATATGTAGCATCGGTGCTTACCACTTCGCCGTTTTCCATCCAGTTGACGAAACGATAGCCTTCATTAGGAGTAGCCGTCATCGTCCAAGTTTGTCCCTGTTGATACATGCCGGCACCACTTCCGCTTATTGTACCACCGTATGCCATGTCTCCAAGATCCGCTTTCACCATCCAAAGGCATGGGTCTAGTTCCTGATAGTTAGTGAACAAGTTCCAGCCATCTGCAGCTTGGTAAGCCTCAACTGAGCCGCAATGCACAGAAACAGGTGTTGCATAATTGGCACTCGCAAAAGCGTTATTGCCAAGAGTTGGCGGTGTATCAGGCATAAAAGCATACGAAGTAATGTTTTCGCAAGCTCCGAAGAAAGCAGCATTTCCTATTTCAGTTACTGAAAAACCAATGGTCAAGTTTCCAGAAAGGCCACTACAGCCATTGAAAGCATTGTTACCAATATAGGTTACATTGTTGGGTATAACTAAAGAACCTATTTCATTAGCGAAATCACAAAGAAAATAATTAGGTATTCGCTGAACATTCTCGCCTATGGTTACTGAAGCAATGGAATTGAGACCTGTATGCCAATAGGTATTACCTGAAGAAGAAGAGGAATAATAAAGATGCACAAGATTTATCGCATCATATTCCAACGCTGTAAAATTGCAGCCATTGAACACATTGTATGACATCTCATTTAGATTTTCAGGAATAGTCAAAGAACCTGTAAAGCCACATCCTATAAAAGCACAATACGCTATATACGTTACAGAATTACCAATTGTTAAAGTACCCGTCATACCATTACAGTTACAAAAAGCATAGCTCATAATTTTCTTCACTGAATTAGGAATCACTAAAGAGCCTGTCAAACTATGGCAGCCATAAAAAGCACTGCTTCCTATCACCGTCACCGGATATGAAACTCCATAAAGCTCCACGCTTTCAGGAATCACCAGCTCGCCGGTGGCAGCGGTGCCGTCGACGTGGCCTGTCACGGTAACGGAAGCTCCGTCGTCATTCAAAGAATAGTTAAGATTGCCCACTGTAAATGTCTGGGCAGAGGCTTTTGTCAATCCAGCCACCGTGAGTAGCATGACGAGCAGGGTTACACCCAAAGCCTTTTTCAATTTCAATAAGTTTGTATTCATTTGTAAATAGTTATAGTTATTTTGTTTGTTATTTCCTAATAATGTTCTTTGTCAAAACTCCGCTATCAGTGAAAACACGAAGCATGTATGTGCCTGCCGGACAATCGCTCAAGTCAACACGGCATGCATCGGCCCTCACTTCGTCAGATACAATGACCTGTCCGTAGATATTCAAAACCTCTATTCTGTTGATGCCTTCACACTGAATGTTGAACACATCGCTGGAGGGGTTAGGATAGACTGTCATTTTCACTGCATTGTTCTCATCAAGGCCGTCATAGTAATAGAGATGCGCCACCATCTGGCAATCCCCAGTAACCTCGAAAGTATAGGAAAGTTCTTCCGATACAGCATACCCATTCATGGTCCAATGCTCTAAATAATAATGTGGATTGGGTGTTACTGAAACAGTCACCATCGAACCATGCTGATAAGTGCCTTGACCTGTTACCACCCCACTTTCAGTAGGATTGGCTGATACGGTAACCACATAGGTATTCGCATTGAAATTAGCCACATAAGTTCCCGACTCCACCACTGTGAATGAATAGGATGAGTTGGTGGATACAACTGTTCCGTCTTTTGACCAGTTAAGGAATGTGTATCCCGTGTTGGCAATGGCTGTTATAGTACATGTTTCTCCTTCATTATATGTTCCAGAGCCTGAAACGGCTCCTCCGTCCTCAGGATTAGCGACAGTGATAACCGTATAAACCATTTCTTCTGAGAAATGGGCCACGTAGCTTGCGTTTCCGGTCACTGTAAAACTGTATGTTGTATTGGATGATACAGGTACTCCGTCTAAAGACCAGTTAAGGAAATGGTATCCTGCATTAGCTGTGGCCGTCAGGGTGCAAGTTTCGTTATAACTGTATGTCCCGCCGCCGGAGACCGTGCCACCTGTCATTGGGTCCGCAATTGCTGTAATCTGACAGCTGTTCGCGTTGAAATTGGCCATATATGTTCCGGCTTCCGTTACAGTAAATGAATATGTCGCATTAGTTGAAACCTGCGTTCCGTTTTTAGTCCAGTTTACGAAAGTATAGCCGGTATTGGCCGTCGCTGTAAGTGTGGCGGTAGCCCCATGGTTATACGTTCCGGCACCGGAAACAGTACCTCCTTGAATAGGATTGGCTACAGCGGCTATGTCATAACTGTTCAAACTGAATGTAGCGATATAGTTGCCTCCTTCCGTCACTGTGAAAGTGTAGTTTGGATTGGTTGACACCATCGCTCCGTTTTTCGTCCAGTTTACGAAAGTATAGCCGGTATTGGCCGTAGCTGTAAGTGTGGCTGTCGCCCCATGTATATACGTGCCGGCGCCTGTCACAGTACCACCCGCTGTCGGATTGGCTGTTACAGTAATATTATAGTTATTAGGTGTAAAGTTGGCGACGTAGGTCGCGTCGTTCGTCACCGTGAAACTATAAGAAGTATTGGATGAAACAACATTTCCGTTACAAGTCCAGTTCACGAAAGTGTATCCCGTATTAGGTGTAGCCGTCAGGGTACATGAAGTGCCTTGTTCATAGAGGCCGGCACCTGTAATAACCCCACCAGCTGCCGGATTGGCAGTTGCTGTAATTGTGTAGCCGACACCTCTGTCAAGACAGTTCGACCATACGATTTGTGACTCGTTGCCACTGGTTCCCACAGAACAGATACCGAACTTGTATGAGCCTAGTGGAAGAGTTCCCCAAGTGTTGTCGATATATGAAGTACCTGTCAATTGATCAGCAACCTGAACGGTGCTGGTATTTCCACATGTTGAGCGGTAGACGCGATAATACACTATCTGCGGGTTCTCTTTACCGAAACCATACTGGACATCATCAACATTCAAATAGAACATATCCGTACAGTTGAAGTGCCTGATGGCAATGTAACCTGTTTGTCCCGCGTAACTGCTGAGATTTACAGTATACTGATGCCAATTGCCTTGTGTTTTTGCACCTCTCGGCCCGTTATATGGCTCCTCCTTGGCTGTCAAGGTCCATTGTTGAACGACTGTAAAAGCGGACGCGCTTGTATTGGTTGTCGTTGAAACCGCCACTCCAAAGTGCTCGGCCGCATAATTTGCGTCTTGTGCGCAAGCCCAGAAGGAGAACATACCGCCCAATGCGATCTGAGGTGACACCAAATAATTGTCAGGAGTCAACGCACCCACATTGTTGATATAGCTCGCTGATGACACACAGGCTCCTCCATTATGTCCAGGATTGGTGCTTGCTTCCCATTGATACCCGTCTCCATCGGCATCGATAAGCATCCAGTCACTTGGAATACCCAACTCAAATCCTTCAGACAAAGAATTCTGAGCTGGATAATAGCCTGCACCATTGGAAATTTCAACGTCATCAATATCAATATAGAACATGTCTGTGCAGTTGAAGTGTCGTATTGCGACATAACCTGTTTGTCCCGCATAATTCCCCAGATCAACTGTAAACTGATACCAGTTGCCTTGGCTTCGTGTGTTTCGAGGGGTCTGACCGGGAACGCCCTTTGACGTCAGAGTCCACTCCTGAATAGTTGTGAAAGCTGTTGCAGATGTATTGCCAGTTGTCGACACTGCCACGCCAAAATGTTCAGCCGCATAGTTGGCATCTTGCGCACATGCCCAGAAGGAGATGACACCACCAAGGCTCACTTGAGGCGACACCAGATAGTTGTTTGGCGTCAGCACACCTACGGTATTATCGTAACTCTGTGAACAAAGCATATCACTACCGCCGTGTGGATTAAATGAATAACCTGACATTAACACTGATGCTCGCATCCAGTTATGACCATCTCCATCAGCATCGATTGTAGTCCAACCCTCAAATCCGTTATCAAAGCTCCATGTCTGTGATGAGACAGGCACCCAAGTGACTTGTGTCGCACTACTGTTCGGGTCATTCGGATTGGGATAGTAAGAGGCTGTAACAGAACCAACCGGTGGAAGCCCGAAAACCGCCGTCAAAGTACGGTTTTGTTTTACTACAAAAGAATATGAGGGATTTGTTGACACCATGGTCGAACCCTCTTTCCAGCCGATAAAGGAATAACCGGAGGCTGGAGTAGCATTCAGTGTACAAGTCTGATATGCCTGATAGCTACCCGATCCGCTAACCGTTCCGCCTGTTGCAGGCGATGCTGTAGCTGTGACCTGATATGATACACCGGGGGTTACAACGGGATGTATATTGACGATGGCGCTATTATTTGCATTAAACTGATAGCCTGATGCGTTCAAGGCTCCATCTGCATAAAAGGCATTGTTGTTTCCACTCCACCCCCAGTTAATATGCAGCATATTCGAAGAGTTGTAGCCGTCGCAGATAAACGCATGGCCGCCCTGTCCACCAGTGTCCTGTCCGCTAAAAAACACCGGACAACCCATATCAAGAGACGCCTTAATCTGTGCAAGCCACCCTGATGCGCTTGATTTATAAATCATCTGCATATCTGAAGAATACGAGAAGTAATTCATCAGCGCACTTGGCACATCTGATGAATAAGCGCCAGAGCCTCCGTTATAGGTAACGTTACCATAGTTCATATTCACTGAGACGCCACAATGATATAACAAGGTGGCAACGGCATTGATTTGTGCTGTCGTCGGTGAACCGGACAGTGAATTTGGCATATTGTTCCAGTTATAGGTTGTCGCGCCAAAATTGGCACTCTGAGTTCCATATTCCGGATGAGTGCTGGGGACATACGAATGTGACCCTGTACCAGTAGTCGGACGTCCCCAATAATGCATAATCTGGCCCATAGCTACCGCCACGCAGCCTACCAATGCATGACCGCAATAGTCCGGATCAGTGTTGTCCACCGGACATAAGCTATTGTAGTTGCATCCTTGTCCCCATAAAGCAGTGACCAAAGGTTCAACCGTAGCCATACCCCTGTCATCACCAAGTCGACCGGTAGCTTTAACAGAGACCCATTGCCGCATCGTCTCCTCATCGGTTTCAAGATGATTATCAATGCCATACTGAATCTGATCCACGAAATCTTGGAGATATTCTTCAAGTTGAGGTGGAATATTCCGGATATCAAATTGTCCCTCATCAGAATAACCAAGGATAGGTATAGCACAGTCATTACCGGAAACAATGACGAAACCATTGGATATGTTGAAGATGTAAAAGGCAACCTCATTATTAGCGGTATTGTAAGTACTTACCAGTTGTAGCGCATTCGGGTCGTCTGTCTTCAACGTAGTGTATGCATTGAGGAATTTTGCGCCGACTTCGTGAGCCGTTACAAGATCAACGGGGTTTGCCCTAACAACCAGTGTTAATATGGCAAACAATGCTATCAGACAATAGCGTCGGAATAAAGTAGTACTTCTCATAATGATAAACATTATTTATTGATGATGATTCTTTTTGCCACGGTTCCTTTATCGGTGTAAATGTACAACATGTACACTCCATCAGTCTCATCGCTCAAGTTGACTTTCTGGAAGTCGCATTTGGCTTCATTCGACAAGATGACTTGACCATACATGTTAATAACCTCTAATTTTTCAATTCCTTCACACTGGATATTGATAGTACCGTCAGAAGGATTTGGATAAATCGAAGCATTCAACTGTTCACTTTCATCCACGCCTGAGTTTCCGAAATGTATTGTTGCCGGTGATGACGCTGTTCCTATCAGTGCATCTGAAGAGTAAACCATGCTTTCGCCAGACCATAGTGTTTCGCTTCCGTCGGTCAATGCGAAGCTGACGCTTTCGGCCTCGTCACCAAAGACAAGGAGGAACGCCACGTAACGGTCAAGCGGCTCGACATACATCAGTTTGACACTGCCGCGGCATTCGCCTCCAACAAAAGCTGCAAGTTCATAATCCTCCGAGCGAAGCTCCGTGCCGCTCATATTGACAACTGCTGTAATGAGCATGTTGTCGGCATACTCGGAACTCTCAGAAGTGTAAATGTTGTTTTCATCTGTTATGTTTGCCACCGTTGCTTCTCCCCTACCGGTTTGGTATGTCAAAGTTTTAGCGGTACTGCTGTTTGACTTGTACATGTAACCGTGACCAGGCTCCAGCGTATTTAAAGTGCCGTACCACATTGAGGTGTTGCCGTACACGATATATGTGGCTGAACCGTTCCTTCCCTTGATGACATCGTCCGGCTCAGGCGTGAAGCCACTCAAAGCGTTCGCTACGCTCACGCTTTGGTTCATCGGCAATCCTATCCAGTTCCAGCCGTTGTTTATCGTTATAGGGTGGTCGGACACCGAAGCCGGTTCTCCAACCATCACCGCATTGCAAGCTGTGTTGGTGCGAACCTTGTACATCTGTTCGTTGGTGATGCTTGTCAGCGTGCCATACCATGTCTTGGTACCCTGGTATTCAAACTGTTCGGTATATCCGTTTCTTCCCTGGATGCGTATGCCAGCGTCGCCAAGGCTGTTTTCGAGCATTGTAAGACCGTCGATGCCGTTCTGCTCGATATAGGTTGAATACCAGTTCCAGCCATTAGTGAGAGCTCTTGTGTGAACATAGCTGAAATTGGCCACATACTCTGCCGCCTCTGTTACCTCGAAGGTATATGAAGCGTATGTCGACACAACCGTGCCGTTCAATGTCCAGTTCTTGAACTGGTAGCCTGTGTTGGCATTTGCCACGAGTGTGCATGTCGCGCCCGGCGCATACTCGCCTGCGCCCATCACCACTCCTGTTCCAGCAGGCTGCACTGATGCAGAGATGACGACAGGAGACACGAAACCAAGTTCGTAAGGTACTATCGGGGTGCCGAGACCGTCTATGTCAAATGTGATTGGTGCCGGCAAAGTATAGTCGAGTTCCTGATTGGTGCTGTGGTCGTATAGTTTGAAGGTAAGCTGGTCGCCGTCGTTACCGAATATTGTAAGTATAGCAAGATAGCGGTGAGTGAGTTCGAACTCTGACGCTATAGCCGAGCCTCTACATTCGTTTCCACAGAATGCGCCAACCTCAAGCTGGTCGGAATATTGTTCCTCGCCGTCAATCAATATCACACTATACAAAGCCATGTTGTCGGAATAATAGGCGCTTTCAGGAATCCAATGGTTAGCGGCAGTTCCGGTGTACTCGAAGTTCGCCACGAGATTTCTGTTGCCGCCAACGCTGAAGCTGTAGACCGCATTGGTGGAAACAGTGGTATTGTCCTCTGTCCAACTCACAAATGTGTATCCAGGATTGGCAGTAGCCGTGAGAGTACATGTCGCACCTTGATTATATATATCACCTCCCGTCACCGTGCCACCATTCGTAGGATTGGCCGTGGCTATGATTTCGTATGTGGTGATACAGTTTTCATACATATTGGTAAAGCTGCTCCATCCTGTTGCGCTTTGATAATCGCTTAACGTGTTGCAAGGCACCTCGACAGGTATGCTTGTCGGCACGTTGTAGAAAGCGTTACTCTTTACCGCAGGAGGATTGATAGCACGTGATGTAATGGAAGCTATACCACTACAGTTATAAAAAGCATCCTCATTAATCGAAGCGACAGAATTCGGAATAGTAAGCGTTGCCAGCTTGTTGCAATAACGGAAAGCAGCGTTTCCAATTGACACTATCGTGTTAGGAATTGTTACCGAGCTCAAAAGACTGCAATATTCAAACGTGCTGTTGTTTATCGTTGTCATTGAACTTGGAAGCACCACTGTCGTGAGTTTGCTGCAACCATAAAATGCGTATGTACCGATGCTCGCCACCGATGTGCCTATTGTTACCGATCCCATATCGCTGCAATTATAAAAAGCATAAGTTCCAATATTTTCTACTGAATTGCCTATCGTTACGGAACCTATATGGCGGCAATTATAAAAAGCATTGTTTCCAATTGATGTAACAGTATTGGGAATCACCACTGTTCCTGTTATTGCATGCGTATAATCATTACCATAATTGACATAATTATAAACAAAGTAATTCGGAATGGTTTCCACTCCATCTCCAACATGAAGGGCAACTAACGAAGTGCATCCATATAACCAATGCTCTTCATAATAATACCATTCAATAGAACAATTCGTAGCATTGTAATTCAATGTGATAAGTCCGCTACAGCCCTTAAATGCTCTAAGCCCTATGGATGTCACACTGCTTGGTATTGTAACTGATGTGATACCAACACAATTCTGAAATGCACCGGCATCAATAGAAATAACCGAATTAGGTATGTTGAGATGTCCGCTTAAACCGATACAACCATAAAACGCATTGGTTTCAATAGTAGTAATTGAATTAGGCATGTTTAGAGTTCCTGTCAATCCTGTGCAAGAATAAAATGCGCGCTCTCCGATTGTGACAACCGTGTTGGGGATTACCGTATTTTTGCAGCCTTCCACCAATTTATTTGCAGCAGTTTCTATAATTGCGTCACAATTGTTGCGCGAGTCGTAAATCGGATTCCCTGAAGCAACAGTTATATGACCTAATTTTGTGCAATTTCCAAACATATCGACACCGATAGAAGTTACTGACGCTGGAATGGTTACTGTCGTGAGACTGGTACAACCATAAAATGCATTGTCACCAATGGAGACAACCGAACTGCCCAAATTTAATGACGTAAGTCTTGAATTATTATAAAATGCTGAATTGCCAATTGATGTCACATTATCGCCAATGGTAACCGAGGTCACTCTTTCACAGCCATAAAATGCTGAATTACCAATTGAAACCACTGAATTTGGTATGATAACAGAAGTCAAATTTGTGCAATTATAAAAAGCCGAAGCACCTATAGATGCCAACGAGTTTCCAAATGAAACCGAAGTCAAGCTACTACACCCGTAAAAAGCATTCTCATTAATCGAAGCGACTGAATTCGGAATAGTAAGCGTTGCCAGCTTATTGCAACCATAAAAGGCTCTGTTTCCTATCGACACTATTGTGTTCGGTATAGTGACTGAACTTAATAAGCTACAGTCCTCAAACGTGCTGCTGTTTATCGTTGTCATCGAACTCGGCAAAACCACTGTAGTGAGCTTGCTGCAATTACTAAATGCATAAGTCTCAATATTAGACACAGACGTACCTATTGTAACAGAACCCATATTACTGCAATTATAAAAAGCATAAGTTCCAATATTTTCCACTGAATTGCCTATCGTTACGGAACCTATATGGCGGCAATTATGAAAAGCATAGTTCCCAATTGATGTAACAGTATTGGGAATCACCACTGTTCCTGTTATTGCATGCGTATAATCATTACCATAATTGACATAATTATAAACAAAGTAATTCGGGATGGTTTCTACTCCCGCTCCAATATTAAGAACAACCAGCGAAGTGCATCCATACAACCAATGCGCTTCATAATAATACCATTCAATAGAACAATTCGTAGCATTGTAATTCAATGTGATAAGTCCGCTACAGCCCTTAAATGCTCTAAGCCCTATGAAGGTCATACTGCTAGGGATTGTTACCGAGGTGATACCAACACAATTCTCAAACGCTGATTGAGCAATTGCCGTCACCGAATAAGTTGTCTCCTGATAAGTCACCTCGTCGGGAATGTTGACGGCACCGTAATACGACGTGCCGTTAGCGAGACCTGTCACGGTAACTTCGTCACCATTCACGGTGTAGTTGAAGATACCTTCAGTGAAACTTTGTCCGAATGCCTTTGTCATTCCCACCACATTCAGAAGCAGGATTAACAGAGTGGCACTCAACGCTCTTCTAAGTTTAAGTAAATTAGCTTTCATGTGTAAATAGTTTATAATTATTATGTTATTTTTATTTTTCATACAAGACATAAAAAAGCGCGGAATCCAACTTGCCGAAGCTCGGGTTTCCACGCCCACCAATCTAACAAGTTGTTCCACGCCGTACCTAAATACGG
>JAFZXP010000002.1 GCA_017616735.1 Bacteroidales bacterium | reverse complement strand
CTTGATACTTACCGCCATCGAAGAAAGAATCGGGTGTCACGTTCATGATTCCCATCACGACTGGACGGTCCCATGAAAAAATTTGTCCTCTACTCGTTATTCGTAACATAAAAATGTGTAATTTTACAATCGCAAAATTATAAAATTTTTTTCAATGAAGGCAGATACAACAGCAGAATATAAGCAAGTGGTGGCGCAGTGCCGCGATATTTTTGATAAAAAGATGCAGGATTACGGTGCAGCGTGGCGAATCATGCGCACCGAGTCGCTTACCGACCAGATTTTCATCAAGGCTAACAGAATTAGAAGCTTGCAGAGAATGAAGGAACACCTTGTAAATGAAGGTGTTGAGCCGGAATTTATCGGCATTATCAACTATTCGGCGATGGCGATTATCCAGCTGCAACTTGGTGTTGTTGAGCAGCCTGATTTAACTTTTGAGAAAGCTTCTGAATTGTATACACAGGTTCTCGATGAGGCTTTCCATTTGATGTGTAAGAAAAACCACGACTACGACGAGGCTTGGCGTAGCATGAGAGTCTCATCGATGACTGATTTGATTCTGATGAAGATATTGAGAGTCAAGGAGATAGAGAATAATAACGGTAAAACTCTAATTTCAGAAGGTCTCGACGCAAACTACTACGACATGATCAATTATGCCGTTTTTTGCATGATTTTGATTAACGAAGGCAAGGGACAATAATGGCAAAATTCAGTCAGAAATCAGCTTTTGCTTCGTATGGAATTACGGCGATGGCTCTAGGTTGTGCCATCTATGTCGGGCTGCATGCCGCGTTCTCATGGATGCTATTTTTGTTGATTCTCATGACGTTGGGGCTATCAACTATTTATAGCAAGAATTATAACACAACCGGCTTAATGATAAACCGCATGCTTGTCGGGGCGCTGTTTATCTTCAGCAGTTTCACAAAAGGCGTTGATCCATTGGGTACGAAATATAAGATGCTCGACTATTTCGCAGCTTATGGGATAGAGTGGCTGAACAATGCCGCTTTGCCGCTTGCTGTGGTGATGATATTGGTTGAGTTTATTGTCGGTATCTGCTTGCTAACCAAGGTCTTGCCGCGCCTCGCTACGCTCGGCGCCGCTCTCTTGATGCTCTTTTTCACCGCAACCACGTTCTTCGACGCCATGTACGACTTGGTTCCCGATTGCGGCTGCTTCGGCACTGCAATCAAGATGAGCAATTGGCAGACATTTTTCAAGAATCTTGTCATAGATGCGGTGCTAATTCCTGTTGTTGTAAACAATAAGTCGCTGAAAAGCAAATGGTTAACCTTACTTGGACAGTGGATATTTGCAATCATCTTCATGGGATTATTCGTTGGATTTGAGGTTTACAATATCCGTCATCTGCCAGTAATCGACTTTATGGACTGGAAAGTGGGGAAGGACATGACACCGCAAGGCTACGACACAGGCAAGATATTTGTCAAGTATCAGAACAACGAAACCGGTGAGGTTCAAGAGTTTGAGTCGCCTAACTATCCTTGGAACGACAGCGTTTGGATGAGTCAATGGACTTTTGTCGCGCAGCGTTCTGAAGGTAGCTCCAATGCCCTCGGATTCGCCATTTTGGACGCAGAAGGCGAGGATGTGACGCATATTTTATACGATTCTGAAAACTTGTATGTCTTCGTGGCTCCGTATCTCGAAGAGATGACCGAACGTGATTTCGAGAACTGCACAAAGATGACAGAAGTGGCTTATAATCAAGGATTTGACTATATTTGGCTGACAGCTGCATCGCCTGAAATTGTTGAGAAACTGAACGAAGAATATCTGATTTTCAACGACGTTTATTATGGCGACGAGCTTGAGCTGAAGACCATGGTGCGCTCGAATCCTGGCCTGATGCTGATTGATAATGGAGTCATTAAGAATAAGTGGTCGAAGATCGACTTTCCGCTTGTAAAATAATATGTTTGCGTATATTGTGAGAAAGATACTCTACGGCATCCTCGTCCTTTGGGGCGTGGCGACGCTGGTGTTTTTCCTTTTCACAATCGTTCCCGGCGACCCTGTGCGCATGATGCTCGGTCAGCGTGCCGATGAGAGCGACGTGCAGGCTATCCGTCACGAGCTCGGACTCGACCAAAGCATTGGAAAACAATACGTTGACTACTTGAATGACCTTTCTTTTATCTCGTTTTACAACGAAAATAAAGATTTGTCGAAATATGAGCCGTATGCCCGAATCGCGACTGTCGGAAGCACGAAAATCATATTCAAAACACCGTATCTGCGATATTCGTATCAGAGCAAAAGACCAGTGGGAACAATACTTTCCGAGGCTTTTCCCAACACTTTGATACTCGCATTCGTGTCGATTTTATTCGCTTTTGTGATAGGAGTGCTTCTCGGGGTGCTAACAGCCATCGTAAACAGTAATTTCCTGAACCGTTTCACGCTGTTTATCACCACGATAGGAATGTCGCTGCCATCGTTTTTCGCTGCAATCCTCATCGCATGGCTTTTCGGCTTTGTTCTCGAGTCTATCACTGGTCTCAGCATGACCGGAAGCCTTTTCTCTGTTGATGATTACGGCAATGGGGCCTATCTCGACTTGAAAAACCTCATTTTACCAGCATTGACGCTTGGTTTGCGTCCGTTGGCGGTTATTACTGAACTTACTCGTACAACTTTGCTTGAAGTGATGTCTATGGATTACATCCGCACTGCGAAAGCCAAGGGTTTGAAAAAATGGCGCGTCATTGGCGTTCATGCTCTCCGAAACGCTATGACGCCAGTGGTTACTGCAGTTTCCGGATGGTTTGCAAGCCTCCTTGCAGGTGCTGTCTTCGTGGAATATGTCTTCGACTGGAAAGGAATCGGCGTGGTCATCGTCGATGCGCTCGACAAATTCGACTTCCCAGTCGTCATGGGCGCGGTATTATTAATAGGAGTGATGCTAATCATCATTAACATTGTCGTTGACATAATTTATGGAATTTTAGACCCGCGTGTAAGGATAAAATAGTAT
>JAFZXP010000018.1 GCA_017616735.1 Bacteroidales bacterium | reverse complement strand
TGCGTGAGGCTTACGACACACAGCTCGAAGCTCCTTTCAAAGGCAATGTCGATCTCGAGAAACTCGAGAAGATCTTGAAGGAAAACAAAGGCAACGTTCCGTTCTTCGTATTGACGGTGACTAACAACACCGTTGGCGGTCAGCCTGTTTCAATGCAGAACATCCGCGAGACATGCGCACTCTGCCACAAATACGGCGTGCCGGTTAACATCGACAGCGCTCGTTTCATCGAGAACGCATATTTCATCAAGACACGTGAGAAAGGTTACGAGAACAAGACCCTTCGCGAAATCGTGAAAGAGATGTTCAGCTATGCCGACTCAATGACAATGTCAGCAAAGAAAGACGCTCTCGTCAATATGGGCGGTTTCATCGCAACAAACAAGAAAGACTGGTACGAAGGCGCCAAGTTGTTCTGCATCCCGTTCGAAGGCTTCCTCACCTACGGTGGTATGAACGGCCGTGATATGGACGCTCTCGCAGTCGGTTTGAAAGAAAACATCGAATTCGACATGGTCGAGACACGTATCAAACAGGTCCACTACCTCGCTTCAAAACTCGATGAATACGGCATTCCTTACCAGCGTCCTGCCGGTGGCCACGCCATCTTCGTCGATGCCGACAAGGTTTTGACCAACATCCCTAAGGAAGAGTTCCCGGCACAGACCCTGACATGCGAGCTCTACCTCGAAGCTGGTATCCGCGCTTGCGAAATCGGTTATGTGCTCGCCGACCGTGACCCTGTCACACGTGAGAACCGTTTCGGTGGCAACGACTTCGTGCGTCTCTGCATCCCACGCCGTGTTTACACCAACAACCACATGGATGTTATCGCAGCCGCTCTTAAGAACGTCTACGACCGCCGCGACACCATCAAGCGTGGTTTGGAAATCACCTGGGAAGCTGAACTGATGCGCCACTTCACTTGCCAGTTCAAGAGATTGAAATAAATGAATAGTTAGGAGTTAGTAGTTAGGAGTTAGCAGTTGATTTGTCAACCTATAACTTCTAACTACTCACTTCTAACTTCTAACTGAAAAGTGGATTTCGTATTTGTCATAGCATTAACCTTCTGCGTCTGCGTCGCCTCATCCGCCTTCAACATCGAGAAAAAGAACAGCTGGTGGCGCAACTTTTTATTTATCTGCGCATTGGCGGCAGGGCAGGGGCTGATGTACTGGCTGGGCTCGCTGTTGGGCGGCACCTTCATGCATAAGTTTGAAGGCTTCGCCAAAGTCGTAGTAATTCTACTATGTTTTATGATAACATTCAGAATGATACTCGACACTTTGAAAATCAAAAGCGGAAAGAACCTTTTTATAATTAACAAACCAAAACAACTTATAATCCTTGCTATAGCATTGGGTATCAATGCATTGATTGCCGGTCTTATCGCTGATGCCGCCTTTTTGCCATTATTCGGCAGCGTCACACCTTTATATATTATCGGACTCTCCCTCATCTGGGGTTTGATCGGAATCGGAACCAAGTTTTCACAAACCAAGTTATTGATTAACAGCTTGTTAAATATAGTTGCAGCTTTGGTAATACTTGCCACTGGCATCGTAGCTATCGTTCAATAATAAAATGAGAAAAGCTTTATTTATATTATTGATGTTCTTAACTGTCGCGATGACAGCTGTAGCTCATGCTTCTGACACTATCTATACCGAGAAGGCGGCCATGGAAGCCTACGCCACCAATCCTGACAGGGCTTTGCTTATCATCGACTCGGCTGAGATTGTGGGTAACCTGACAGATGTGCGTGCCGATTTGCTGCGTGCCGTGGTTTGCTCGCGGACATACGAAGACATAAAGCTCGACTCTGCCATCATGATAGGCGAACGGCTGATACAAAACGACAAGGTGCTAACTGATCCCGAAATGCAGGAAGAGGTTCTTGAAATCTTGCTTAATGCCTGTCGTCTAAAGAAAGACAACGAGCAAGCCCTGCATTGGGCTACGCAGTTGAGCGATCTCTACCGCCAACGCGGCGAACTGACCGAAGCCATGCGCACCGATGCCGAGATAGGCACTTTTCTCGTCCGAATCGGTCAGCAGGAGGAGGGATTGTCCCTTATCGACAATATAGCCGCACAGCTAACAGGGGGGGGTATAACGAAATTTAACGAGTTGGACGCTTTGATAATCGTCCTGAAACGAAAGGTTGAGATATGCAACGAAATCGGGCTTTATGGAGATATGATACCTGCGGCGCAGCGTATGCTTGACCTGCTCAACGATTATGAAAAATACCCTGAGGATTATCACGACGGTTCTAACCGTGAGCCTGACGCCGCCGACCGTCCCGACTATATTGATTTCTACCGCGGTAAAGCTTACGCCTACTTCGCAATCGCATATTCCAGTTTAGAGTCGACTGACGCAAAACAGAAGGCATCGATATATCTGGCGCTATATGAGCAAACTATTGCCGGTCAGAGTGTTACAGGGCGTTTCCTGATTACGCCGACTTTGAGAAAACTTGGAAAGTATGATCGTGTTTTATCTATTTACGACGAAGTGGAGCGGCAGTTGGGCAACGATACGCTGAACGTCAATTATTTAGAGATACTCCTTGGCCGTGCCGAAATCGCCGATGCTCAAGGGCGCTATCGTGAAGCATATAACTACGGGAAACGACACAACGAGCTCAGTACGCTGCTCAACGAGCGCCTTTTGCAAGGCAAAGCCCATCTCTATGCGGCACGTTACAAAGCTCAGGAACAGCAGATGGAGATTGAGCGTCAGCGCGAAGCGACACGTCGTGCCAAGATGACAATATCCACCATGGGCATTGTCGGTTTGCTGATACTTCTTTTTGCCATTTATGTCTTATTACAATGGCAGCAGACGAAACGCCGCAACCGCATCCTCGCCCAGCAAATCACCGAGGCGGTGGAATACAAGGAAAAATACAGAGAACTTTCCGCTCAAAACTCTAAACTTCAAAACAACTCTAAACTCTACACCCTAAACTCTCAACTTTCTGACGCAGAGCTCTTTGTCTATCTCCGCGACCTCATCGAGCGCGAGCAGCTCTTCCTTAATCAAAACTTCGAGCGACAGACGCTTATCACCCTCACCGGACTCTCGAAAGAACGCATTGGTGCTGCTTTCTCGCAAGGCAGTGACTATGAAAGACTCACAACTCTCATCCGCGAGTTGCGTCTCGACCATGCCGTCCGTCTACTCAACGAGCACCCAGAAATGAGCATTGAGCAGATATGCCAAGCCAGCGGTTTTGCCAACACGGTCTCATTTAACCGCAGTTTCAAGGCTCAATACGGCATGACACCTACGGATTTTAGAGGCACGAAATAGAAACACACCTAAACAATCTGTCTTTTTCACCAAACATTTTGTCTTTCAAACTAACCATTTGTCTAAAAGCGGTTAACCATTTGTCTTAATTGTATCGTGCGCGTGTAGGTTTTATATTTTTGCCGCCGATTTCAAAAATTTTACTAAACAACATTATTAACAAAAAATGAAAAAAACAACCGAACTGAAAGCCTTTGCGCTTTCTCTGATGATGGTGGCGATGATGCTGCCAATGACAATGTTCGCTCAAAAGAACGATAACTTTGTCACGGGTTTTAACAATGGTGTCCGTGATGCTGATCCAATAACAATATGGACAGCTAACAACGGTTTCCAAAACGACGATTTTGGCGCACCTCTGGGCAGCGGCTTGCTTATTTTGACAGCCGTTGGCGCAGGCTACGCCATCTCACGCCGCAAACGCAATATTAAAAAAGGCACAACATTATTGCTTGCAGCCTTGATGCTTATTGGCATGACCGCTTGCAAAAAGAAAGTTGCTGAACCAATTGCACCGACAGGTGGCAATAAAGTAGCTATCACACTCAATGTTGGTGGTGGCGCTAAAGCTGAAGTTGACCCGCCACATGTCAATTTTGAGGCTGGCGACCAGATTCTCGTGGCAAGCAACGGTCATTATGTGGGAACATTGACGGCATCCAAAAGTGGTGAAGATATTACATTCAGCGGCGATATCACAGACCCTGTAGAAGGCGAACCGCTTTATTTCTATTTTCTTGGAAACAAAGATACTGGGACTCTCACTCCTGGAA
This sequence comes from Bacteroidales bacterium, assembly GCA_017616735.1. Lineage (GTDB taxonomy): Bacteria > Bacteroidota > Bacteroidia > Bacteroidales > F082 > Limimorpha. The sequence continues at coordinate 47,418 of JAFZXP010000018.1, read as the reverse complement.
CATCGGGTAGCACAAGCTGCACCGTTGACATCAGCGACCAGACGAATTACCCGCATCTTCCAGTTATATCAATGGGTGTTTCTATCGACAGATCGAATCATAATGCCATAGTTGAGTATAGTTCAGGAGTAACAAGTTACGAAGCCCAGCTTCACAACAAGGCTTCGTTGATAAAGTTCAATGTGACTACTCCTTCCAATTCACCGATTTGCATCACCGGCATGAACAACCAGGTTACAGTGAAGTTCAACGACCGCTCTGTAAACGACGGCTTCAGCTACGGTAAGGCCGATGCAAACGGCGTTATCAAGATGGCTGGTGTTGCTTCTTCAGGTGATGAAACTTGGGCCATTGTGCTTCAACAAAACGAATTGGCAATCGGTGCTGAAGGCTCAGCTTATACCGAAGACGGTATTTACGTTGGTGCTCGCGCTGCAGTCCCTGCAATTACCATGAATCAGTTTATCGACACAGATAGACCTATGACAGTGAATACTGTTACACCTCTTGGCACTCCACTTACTTTTGAGGCAAAAGTGGCTGGTGCCAAAGTCAAATTCAAAAAATACAATGATGAAACATTGGAGTATAGTTACAATGGCGGAGATTGGACTACCTACACTGATAACACAGATATGACACTCACTAATGCCGGAGACAAGATTTCTTTCCGCGGAGACAATTCCACTCAATTTTCTAAATGCGAATTTACTTTAACCGGAGCTTGTTATGTTTACGGTAACGTTATGAGCCTTATTCATGAGGACGCAAGTGGTTTTAGCACAGCTACCACTCTGCCATGTGAAGAAACATTTAAGTATCTTTTTGATGACAATGCGGATTTGTATAGCCACCCAGATAAAGTTTTGATTCTACCTGCCACAACCTTGACACAATCTTGCTATGTGTCCATGTTCTCAGACTGTGAAAACTTGGAGAGAGCTCCCGAACTGCCAGCCACTGTATTAGCCTCTAATTGCTATTATAATATGTTTAAAAACTGCACAAGCTTGACAGCGGGACCATCCATACTGCCAGCTGAAACAATGCCTGAAGATTGCTGTTATAATATGTTCTCAGGATGCACTAGTTTAACAATAGCTCCTTCATTGCCAGCCACAATATTGGGAGAAAATTGCTATCAATCTATGTTTGAAGGATGCACTAGCTTGACAACGGTTCCTGTGCTGGCTCCGATAACGTTGGATGAGGATTGCTGTTACCAGATGTTTAGTGGTTGTACGTCATTGAACAATATTCCTGCAGCGCTTCCTGCCACAACCTTAGCTGAGGCATGCTATAGAGAGATGTTTTCAGGATGTACTTCATTAACTACAGCTCCAGAACTGTCTGCTGCCACAACTTTGGCTGAGTCATGCTATAGAGAGATGTTTAGTGGTTGCACGTCATTGAACAATATTCCTGCAGTGCTTCCTGTCACAACCTTGGCTGAGTCATGCTATAGAGAGATGTTTTCAGGATGTACTTCATTAACTACAGCTCCAGAACTGCCTGCTGCCACACTGGTAAACAGCTGCTACGAAGGTATGTTCTACAACTGCTCAAACCTCAACTCGGTGACCTGCTATGCCACTTCGGAACTTGATAACACTGACGATTGGCTCTCCGGTGTTGCCGCCACTGGCACACTCAACGTGTCAGGAGGAACAAAAAGCGCATGGGAAGCAACCAGCACTGTTCCTACCGGTTGGACCATTGTGGATCCGTCGGCACCGGTTATAGAACCTAACGAAGTCACAATTAATCTCCTAGGAGACTTGGTTCTACAATCTGAGCCGGGTGAAGGCGTAGCTTCCACTACAATAAACGGCATCACGCTTTCGCTTTGCGAAGGTGAGGTACCAGGTCAGCTCAGTTATGGTAATCTTTCCGGCTCTTCGCTTACATTCTCTGCTGCACGAAACATAGTATCGATAGTGATTGAAATAACTTGGCAGGAAACTCAAATAAATGGATGGAATGTGGATGAATCAAACTGGGTCAAAAATGAAGACGACGACATCCTGACATGGACAGGAAATGCATCTTCTGTCACCTTGGGAGATTGCAATGAAGAAATGGAAATTACTAATATGAAATCTATCACGATTACCTTAGCGGACTAATAAACCCGCTATTTGTTAACCCTACACAAACGAGTCGGATTTTTTCCGGCTCGTTTTGTATTTGAGTGTCGCCTTTTTTGTTGGAGTCACAACAAATTCAATATTGTTTCAGGTTTAATCGACATATCGGTAATGGCACATAAACCGGCACCAATGTCCTTAAGGCTGGCACCAAGCAAATAAACTTGGTCGTCGATAATTAAGAAACGGTCGTGGTTGCGGTGAGGCAACTGGAGTTTGAAGTGCCATTTTGGCACTTCAAACCCTGTTTCAAGTTTTTGTTTTTATTCCGTCACCATTTTCGATGGAATAATCTTATCTATAATAACTCTTCTGCCTTCAGTATGAAATACCACGTTCCATTTCCGGTTTTTGGTCAATAACCGTTTCGCTTCAGGATGATATTGCCTGTGTGTCCAAAATTTGCTTTTCGGTATGAAATCAGCCCAAATCGCTAGAGAATTTATTTCTGCTTCAAGAAGGTCGATGTATTTATTTGCGGCTTCTTTGGTGTTTTTGGCTCTGATAAATCTACTTATTTCAGCGATGTCGGAAACGACTTCCGGCGAGAAGACAACGTCTTCATAAATTGTCATAGTGGCTGTTGACCTCCTTTCTTAACATGTCGAAAAAATCTTTTGAAGAAACATATTTTGCTTCAGATTCATTAACAACGGCTACTGTCTCGTCAGTTTGATAGTTTTTTGTGTAATTAGTTTGCATAACTGATTTTGTTTCTTATTTAACCCTGCAAAGATAAAAACAAATTTCATTTGTACAGCCGTTATAATGAAGTTTTTTTCAAAATCCTGGCTGCAAAAAAAGAAATAACACTGTCAAAAACTAATAAAATTTTGTATCTTTGTAATCTAAAAACAATATAATTATTAATTTTTTAAACACCTTAAAATGAATAAGTTATATCTCTTCCTAACCCTGATAATCACGGCTGTCACGCTGAATGCACAGCCTCAAGGATATTACAACGGCACCGAAGGCCTTACCGGCAACGCTTTGAAAACCCGTTTGCATAACATTATCAAAAACGACGACCATACTTCGTACAGCGGCTTATGGAGCGCTTATTATCAAACCGATAAGCGCCCGGGCACCAACTATGTTTGGGATATCTATTCCGATGTGCCGAACGGTACACCGCCATATAATTTCATATTGGGCAGCGACCAGTGCGGCAGCTACAGCAGCGAAGGCGACTGCTACAACCGCGAGCATCTTTGGGCGCAGTCGTGGACTGGCAACGACAGTGACGAGAAAACCGACTTGCATCATGTGTATCCAACCGACGGCTATGTCAACAATCGCCGTGGCAATTACGCATTTGGCGAGGTGTCAAATGCCTCGTGGACATCGCGCAATGGCGGCAAACTTGGCAACAACACCGTTAGCGGATATAACGGCACAGTGTTCGAACCCATCGACGAATACAAAGGCGACATAGCCCGTGCCCTGATGTATGTGAGCGTACGCTACTATCAGGAGGACAGCAGCTGGGGCAACTCCGACATGACTATTAAATCGGTGATAAAGGATTGGGCCTTGGAGATGCTGCTGCGCTGGCACGAGCAAGACCCTGTCGACGACAAAGAGATAAATCGCAACAACGCTGTTTACCAGATACAACGCAACCGCAATCCGTTTGTCGATTACCCTGAGTTTGCCGAGATGATTTGGGATCCAACGTGGAGCGTCGGCGAGAACCAATACAATGCCGTGACGGTCAGCCTTTGGCCTAATCCGACCAATTCGACAGTCAATATCAAAGGCGAAAGCCTTGATGCCGCATACATGTACAATGCTTTAGGACAGCTGGTGCTGCAAATCGACCTTAGCAACGCCGACAGCCAGTCAACTGTTGACGTAAGCGGCTTCAACAGCGGCATCTATTTCATGAACATAATTTCCACCAGCGGCAATTCGGTGCTTAAAAAAGTCGTGGTTCAATGATTTCGATACAAAATCTGAGTATTCATTTCACTGGTCAGGACCTCTTTACCGACATCAATTTTTTGATTCGTGAAAAGGACCGCATCGGTCTGGTTGGCAAGAACGGCGCCGGAAAAACCACGCTTATCCGCATCATTGCCGGCCTTGAGCAGCCTTCGCATGGCGACGTGGTGATGTCGGACGATGTCACTATCGGCTATCTTCCGCAGGAAAAAAACGTCCATTCCACCAAAACGGTTCTCGACGAGACGATGACGGCTTTTGAAGAGTATCATCAGATTGAAAAGATATTGGCTCAGCTGCAGGATGAGCTGTCGCAACGCACTGATTACGAAAGCGATAGCTATCAAAAGCTTTGCGAGCGGATGAGCGCCCTCAACGAGCGGCTCACACTTATCGGCGGCCATTCCATCGAGGGCGAGGCTGAACAGATTTTGGTGGGCCTCGGCTTTGACCACGAGGACATGACCCGTCAGATGAACGAGTTCAGCAACGGCTGGCAGATGCGTGTGGAACTTGCCAAAATATTGCTCCGCAAGCCGAAGCTGCTGCTTCTGGACGAGCCTACCAACCACCTTGATATCGAGTCAATTCAGTGGCTCGAAGGCTATCTGAAGAACTACTACGGCGCCATCTTCATGGTGTCGCACGACCGCGCCTTCCTCGACCATATCACTATCCGTACCATCGAGATTTCTGGCGGTAAGATTTACGATTACAAATGCGCCTACACCGAGTTTGTGGAGCGTCGCGAGGAGCGCATCGAGATGCAAAAGTCGGCGTTTGACAATCAGCAGCGTGAAATTAAGGAAATTGAAGCCTTTATCGAACGTTTCCGCTACAAGGCGACCAAGGCCAAACAGGTACAGTCGCGAGTGAAACAGCTCGAGCGGATGGATATAGTCGAGATTGACGACCGCGATAAGTCGGTGATGCACTTCAAGTTCCCGCCTGCGCCGCATTCAGGCAAGGTGACGCTTGAATTGAGCCATGTGTCGAAGTCATATGGCGAGAAAAACATACTCAACGACATCAATCTGTTGATTCCGAGAGGGGAGAAGATAGCTTTTGTGGGCCGCAACGGCGAAGGAAAATCCACCTTGGCTAAGATTATTTGCGGCGTGCTCGACCACACTGGCGAGGTGAAGCTAGGCCATGAGGTGAAAATTGGCTATTACGCTCAGAATCAGCAGGATATGCTTGACCCTGAAAAGACCGTGTTCGAGACTTTGGATGATGTTGCCACCGGCGACATGCGCGTGAAGGTGAAGTCGTTGCTCGGTGCTTTCCTGTTCAGCGGCGAGACAATCGACAAAAAAGTGAAGGTGCTTTCGGGAGGCGAAAAAGCACGCCTTTCGTTGGCTAAGATGCTGCTTTTCCCAACCAATCTGCTGGTTTTGGACGAGCCCACCAACCACCTCGACATGCTTTCGAAAGACATCCTCAAGTCGGCCTTGCTGCAGTTTGACGGCACTCTTATCGTGGTCTCGCACGACCGTGACTTCCTGCAGGGCCTGACAACAAAGGTTTACGAGTTCAAGAAGCCTCATATCAAGGAGTATATCGGCGACATCTACGATTTCCTCGAAGAGAAGCGCCTCAAGGAGCTTGACGACCTCAACCGCAAGCAGAAGGCTCAGCAACAGGCGGCGCCCACAGTCTCGCAAAACAAAATCGACTACGAGGCCAAGAAAGCCGACGACCGCGAGAAACGCCGCGTCGAGAAGGAAATCAAAAAGTTGGAGGAGCAAATCGACGCTCTCGAAAAGGAACTCGCCACACTCGATGAGATAATGGCAAACCCTTCGGCCCATCCCGAAGTGAAAGTCGATGACAATTTCTACTGGAATTACGGCAAAAAGAAAGAAGAACTCCAGTATTTAATCGACAAGTGGGGAGAATTAGCAATGTAGTTTGTTTTCAACAGGAATCGCGTAAATCCCTAGCAAAATCTCAGTAAACCGTTTCTCGGCCTCGCTGCCCAGTTCCTCATAAAGTTTCGAGAAAATCTTGTCGCAATATGCCTTGAAGGTGTCTTTTTCGGTTTGTGTATAGCGGCTTTGATAAGTGGAGGTGCCTGATAACCAGTCGTATGCTATGTAATTGTTGGGATAAAGCTTGTAATTCTGATATATCCTTTGATCTATAAGGTCGGCCACAACGCTGATTATCTCGCGTTTGTCGGCATCCTGATAAGGCTTTAAATCGTCGTAAGTTATGCTGGGACAAATACTTATGTTCATTATCCCTTTTTTCTTCATGATTCCAGACAGCACGCTGTCCATGTCTTCCATCGGCTGTTTCACATACACGCCGTCACGCTCCTTGATGTAGCTTTCGCGGGCTTTCATCATAGCACATGGCTCGTATTCATATGAAGTGGCTATAGGTGTGATGTTCAATTCCACCAGGTTGGGAACAAGGTTTTTCCTGTCGCCCGACATCGAAAACATATTTATCAGGCCATGGTCGGTCTTGTCGTTGCCGTCTTTGGTGCGTCCGTTACGCTGGGCTATCCACACCGACTGATTGGCTCTAATCAGAAATCTGATGTAATCCGACAGATGCTGCGAATTCTGTGTCAACTCGCGCACATTGTGCGAGCGTTCCACGCGGAACAGCTTGTTGGCCCGGCTGAAGACGTCAATCTGCTGGTTCATGATCAGATTGGTGCCGTAGGCAATGTTGCAGGTTGGCAGGTCGTTGTCGACCATGCAGCTTTGCAGTAGGAAAGCGTCGAGTGTGATGTCGCGGTGGTTGCCTGTAAACAGATAAGCCTTGCCTTTCTCAATATAGTTAAAATTCTGAGTGTCAATGTGTTTCATTGAATTTTTAACTATCCAGCTGACAAAGCGCGTCATCACTTGTTTCTGAAACTGATCAATGGTTTTAATGTTTTTAAGCATACCTTTGATGTCATCTAAAGATGCATCGGGGAACACAGTCTTGGCCACTTGTAACGACAGTTCGTCGTTAATTAAATACTCCATCGCTGCCGGAATTTCAGCGTCGGTATATGATCGGATGTCGTTAAAGTCTTCTAAAACCATTTAGTATCTCTTTTTTGGATATCATTGAATAATCATATATGGCATCAGTGCCTGCACGCCTTCAAGCTTCGTTATGTTCTCAAACGACTCGAAATATGTGTAATTATCTCCTAATCTGTTTTTAATCAACGACTTTGTGTAAGGCTCCGGCAGATTGCCGCTCATAATCATGTCAATAATGTCAGTCTGTTTAGGATATTCTTTGATTGAATAATCGGTAAGATTGGCCTGCTTAGCGGCGTATGCAATGGCCTTGTCCAGACCGCCCAACTCGTCAACCAATCCGAGCCCTATGGCGTCGACACCCGACCAGACACGTCCTTGCCCGATAGAGTCGACATAGCTCTTGCGCAGTCCGCGTGTGCGAGCCACCAGCGAGGTGAAGTCGTCGTAAGTGTTGACGACGTATTTTTGCAATGTGGCTTTCTGATAAGGTGTCAGTGGCTCGGCAATACTGCCGAAGTCGGCGTTTTTGTTGGTCTTGGCCACGTCAAATGTAAGACCTATTCTGTCGTTGAGGAATTTCTTGGCGTTGGGGAAGGTGGCAAAAACTCCGATTGAGCCTGTCAGGGTGGTGGCGTCGGCGAAGATGTAGTCGCCCTCGGCCGAAATCCAGTATCCGCCCGATGCGGCGTAGCTGCCCATTGAGATGATGAACGGTTTTACAGCCTTTGCGAGCTCCACTTCACGGCGTATCACCTCCGATGCCAAGGCGCTGCCGCCAGGCGAGTTGACACGCATCACTATGGCTTTCACTTTTTTATTCTCGCGGGCTTCGCGTATGGCCTTGGACAATGTTGTCGAGCCAATCTTGGTGTCGTCACCGTCGCCGTCAAAGATCTGCCCGTTTGCGTAAATTACGGCTATTTTGGCTGATTTGGCTTTAGGCTTTGGCATTGCAGCCGCATACTGTGAGTTTGTCAGCACGTTAATCTTTTGGGAATTGTCGATGCCGGCCAAGGTTTTGATGCGGGCGATGATTTCATCCCTGTAGAGCAGACCGTCGACGAAATGTTCCTCCAGAGCTACACTGGTGTCGAATGCCAAGGATAGGTTGTCGGCCAACTCATTGATTTTGTTGATGCTGATGCCGCGGGTAACGGTGATGTCGCATACGATTTTATACCAAATCGAGTTGAGCAGTTTTTCCATCTGCTCACGGTTGGCTTCACTCATCTTGTCGAGGAAGTAAGGCTCGACAGCGCTCTTGAACTTGTTGTTCGGGCCTCTGATAATCTGCATTTCAATGTCAAGCTTATCGAGCAAATGCTTGTAAAACATCACCTGGGACGCCATTCCGCGTATGTCGAGCATGCCGTCGGGGTTGAGGTAGATTTCGTCGCCGGCTGTGGCCAGGTAATAGGCGTTCTGAGCCATGGTTTCGGCGTATGAAATCACAAATTTGCCCGATTTGCGGAAACTTATCAGATGTTCTCTGATTTCTTCGATATTGGCCGAAGAGGTGCCTATTGACGACAATTCAAGGAATATGCCGCTGATGTTGGGATCATCGGCTGCGGCGTCGATGTTGCCGATTATGTCGTTCATGCCCGACAAATCCATATTATCGTCTTGAATGCTGTTCAATATTGCCAAATAATCGTCTTCGGTGGTCCTTTCAGGAATGTCGTAGTTGAGATTCATATACAGCACCGATTGTGGCTTGACAGTGACATCGCTCGATACCGATGAGCCCAGCGACCAAATCAAAATCAAACATAAAACAATAAGCATCAATGCTGAACCCAGGCATGAGGCGAACATAAATTTGAAGAACTGTTTCATACCAGCAAATTTTTTTCAAAGATACTGTATTTTTCATTATATTTGCGTTTTCAAAGATTAAAAATTTTCATGGCTTCGGAATCAGTCTTTATTCTACTTGGCTCCAATCTTGGCAATCGTGAGTCTTTAATAGACAAAGCATGCGTCATGATAGGGGAGAAGTGTGGTGAAGTTATTGAAAAATCGAGTCTTTACGAGTCGGAGCCATGGGGCTTTGAGGCCGAACAATGGTTCTTGAACCAGGTGATACGCATATCGACGACGATGCAACCCGACGAGCTGATGACCGTGCTGCTGTCGATAGAGAAAGATCTTGGCCGCGATCGCCAAGTCAAACACGATGGCTATGCCTCGCGAACCATGGATTTGGATATACTTTATTTCGGCAATCAGATTGTCGCGACAAAGATGGTTACAGCCCCGCATCCGCGTCTGCATCAGAGGCGTTTCACCTTGCTGCCGCTATGTGAATTGGCTCCGGATATGGTGCATCCTGTCTTGAAGCTTACCAACAGTCAGCTGTTGGAGCGCTGTGAAGATACGGGTAAAGTTAGAAAATTTAAGTAAGGTATGAGATATAATTACGTGGCAATAGAAGGAACTATGGGTGCCGGCAAGACGACGCTGTCAACCCGTATGGCCCGCGAGCTCAACGGAAAACTGATACTCGAGGAGTTTGAGCCTGACAAGAATCCATTTCTGGCCAAATTCTACAAGGAGCCTGACAAATACGCGTTTCAGGTTGAGATGACTTTTCTGGCTCTGCGCTATCAGCAGCTGAAGGACAAGTTTCTCAATCTGGATCTGTTTCACGACTTCATCATCTCCGACTATTACGTTGCCAAATCGCTTATCTTCTCGCGCGAGAATCTGCAACCCGACGAATACGACCTTTTCTCAAGGTTTTTCAACATCATCTTTTCAAATATTCCCAAGCCTGAGCTGATGGTGTATCTGTACCTTGACGTGGAGCATCTGCAACGCAATATTCACAAGCGCGGACGCGATTACGAGCAACAGATTGACGACTCCTACCTGGAACATCTGCAGCAGGGTTACTTCGACTTTATCAAGCAGCAGACCGATATGCGCATTCTCATCCTTGACACCAACAATTTGGATTTTGTGGCCAACCAAAGCGATTACGATAAAATTTTGGATGCCATCGACCAGCCTTACGATGTGGGAATCCACAGATTGGTATTGTAACAAAACAAGAAAGGTCTCCAATCGGAGACCTTTCTTGTTTTGTCAATATCCGTTAGCTTACTTGTTGATGTAAACTCTGGTCACTCTGAGTGAGTTAAGGATCTCACCGAGTTGTGGATATTTAGCTTTCATCTGGTTCAAAGTAGCTGTTGGCTCCTCTGAATTCTTGATAGCGTTCTCGATCTCAGCTTTCTGAGCGATGTTTGAGTTTCTGAGAGCCTCGTAGAAACCGTCCCAGTCTGAACCCATGCCTTCAGCGTCGAATGTGATGCCTTTAGCCTGTTCGCCGAGCTGTGTCTCGATGAAGTCTGATGTAGCCTGTGCGCGGTCAGCGGCGAGCTTGTTGTTCTGCTCTTCGTTACCCTCTGGTGAAGCGTAACCTAAAGTTTTGATTGTGTGAATCTCTCTGCCGTTGTCCATGTCTTCGCTGATCTTCTTCACTTCGTCCTTGTTGGCCTGAGTGTTTTTCACTTCAGCTTTACCAACTGTGAATGTGAGGTGAATGTCTCTCTCTTCGAAGTTCTTCATTGGCTCTTCTTTTTCAACAGCCTTTGCTTCTTCTCTTGCAGGTTCTGCTGCTGGAGCTGGCTGATAGTCTTTCAAAGCTTCCTCAACAGCTTCTTTCACTGCGTCTTGGATAGCTTCTTTGCATGCTTCGCAATCAGGAGCTGCTGGTTCTGGTTGTGGAACCGGCTTCTTTGCTCTGAATTTGTATCTGAAACCGACGTTGACGCCTGAGAACCAGTCGTAGTGGTCACCACCTGTAACAGCTTCAAGATCGTCTGTGTCGGTGTAAGTTGTCATGACATCGAGTAACAAAGCGATGTTTCTGTTGATATTGAACTCGAGTTCAACACCCATAGGAACTTCCCAAACGACTTTTCTGCCGGCGATACCGTTGCCCTTAACTGTTGTTGTGGCATCGTCATAACCGTATTTAACCACTGTACCGTTGGCCAATGTTGTTCTGGCCTGATACTGCAACTGACCGAAACCGACGTGTGGCTTCAAACCGAACACTCTGTCAGGGTTGTAACCCAAGAAGAGGCTGATGAGGTCAACGTTCAAGTTCAAGTCGTAAGAGATGAAGCTGGCGTTGTTCACTGTGAACACGTGTTCCAACTCACCTCTGAGTGTACCGACTGCGACTCTGCCGTAAACACCGAAGTGCTTGGCAAACACATAACCGCCGTTGATGCTCAGTTCTGGTCTGACGTTCTTGAAGTCGAATGACTTGTTGTCACCGAACAAAAGTGTTGCACCTTCGTCAAAACCAACATACCAATAGCTGCCTTTTTCTTTTTTCTGATTCTCATTGCCGTTCTCGTTCTGGCCGAAGAATGTCAATGGAAGCACTGCTAAAGCGATGATTAGCAATGATTTTGCAAATGTAGATTTTTTCATAATTATAAAATTTAAATTAACCTATTAATTCCTAATCCATTTCAAACTGCAAAAATAGAATATTTTTCAATATGAAATTAAAAAATGGCAAAAAAAATAACAATTTGTATTATTTTGATAATCAACAAGATGTATGTCGTTTTTAGAAATTTTTCATATCGTTGAACAGATGATACATGACAATTCCTCCGCTAACCGACACGTTTAATGAGTGCTTTGTACCCTCCTGCGGAATCTCGATGGCCTGCTCGCAATACGCAAGCGCTTCATCGTCAACACCTTCGACTTCGTTTCCAAATATATAAGCCGAATTTTCGGATGCCTTGAAATCGTTGAGCATGATGCTGCCTTCCACCTGCTCGACCGCAAATATCTTATAATTGATCGATTGTAAATATTCACAAGCTTCTTTAGTGGTTTGGAAATATTTCCAGTCGACACTCTCATCGGCACCAAGGGCGGTTTTGTGAATTTCGCGATGCGGCGGGCAAGCTGTGATGCCGCAAAGGTAGATGGCCTCGATGCGGAAAGCGTCGGCGGTGCGGAAGAACGAGCCTACATTCTCCATCGAGCGCACGTTGTCGAGCACTATAATAATAGGTATCTTTTTAACATTGTGATAATCGTCCACGTTGAGACGGTTCAGTTCCTGCATTGTAAGCTTGCGCATGTGTGAATTTTTTGCAAAAATAGTAATTTTTTTTGGACGCTGTTTCAAGAATATATTGTACTTTTGTAGAATTGTAGCATCGTAAATATATTATTAAAAATGTCGAAAGATACTCCGTTGATGAAGCAGTATTATGCTTTCAAGGCCAAGTACCCTGAAGCCATGCTGTTGTATCGTGTTGGCGATTTTTATGAAACTTATGGCGAGGATGCGGTTAAGGCGGCCGATATATTGGGTATCGTTTTGACAAGGCGTTCAAGCGCAATGGCCGACAGTGTCGAACTGGCCGGATTTCCGCATCATGCCCTTGATACATATCTTCCGAAACTGGTCAGAGCTGGTCTGAAAGTGGCTGTGTGTGAGCAACTTGAAGATCCGAAAACGGCAAAAGGCATAGTCAAGCGCGGAGTGGTTGAGCTGGTTACCCCTGGTGTTACATACAACGATACTGTGCTGGCGCAGAAGGAAAACAACTTCCTGGCATCTGTACATTTCGATAAAAACGTAAGTGGCATAGCTTTTTTGGATGTGTCGACTGGCGAGTTTTACCTTACACAGGGCAACAACGAGTATATCGACAAACTGCTGCAGAGCTTCAATCCGTCGGAAGTGTTGTGCCAACGCAATAAACGCCGCGATTTTGTCGAGACCTTCGGCGACAAGTATTTCTTGACTCTGTTCGACGACTGGGTGTTTACCGATGACTATGCTAACGACATTCTGACACGCCATTTCGACACCTCATCGCTGAAAGGATTCGGCGTCGACGATTTTCCGAAGGGTGTGGTCGCAGCCGGTGCCGCAATACATTATCTGCATGAAACACAACACGATAAGATAGATTACATAACCTCTCTGTCGCGCATTGACGAAGGGCAGTTTGTGTGGCTCGACAAGTTCACTATCCGCAACCTCGAGTTGCTGGGCACTCCCAATCAGAATGCCAAAACACTAATCGATATCATCGACAAGACTGTGTCGCCAATGGGCTCGCGTCTGCTGCGCCGCTGGATATCACTGCCTCTGAAAAACAAAGATCAGATTCAGGCCAGATATGAGATTGTGGATTATTTTTACAAAAACAGGGAGGTGATCGACAAGTTTCAGGACGCTATCCGTCAGGTGGGCGACCTGGAAAGGCTGATATCGAAGGTGTCGCTCGCTCGGGTAAACCCTCGCGAGCTTCTTCAGGTGGCTCATGCGCTGCAGCAGATCGACATCATCCGAAATCTCTGCAATGAGAGCGACAATGAGGCTATAAGGGGTTATGCAAAGCAACTTGACCCTTGCATGCCAATTTGCCGCAGGATTGAGAAGGAAATTCGTCAGGATGCTCCAGCCGTGACGGCAAAAGGCAACTACATAGCCGAAGGCGTCAACGCTGAGCTCGACGAACTGCGCAATTTGTCGCGTTCGGGCAAGGATTACCTGATGAACATTCAGCGTCGTGAAGCTGAGGCGACGGGTATCTCCTCGTTGAAAGTGGGATTTAACAACGTGTTCGGTTATTACCTTGAGGTGACCAACACCCACAAAGACAAGGTGCCGGCCGATTGGATCCGCAAGCAGACGCTGACAAATGCCGAGCGTTACATCACCGAGGAGCTGAAGGAATACGAACAAAAGATTCTCGGGGCTGAAGAGCGCATACAAGTGATTGAAGATCAAGTTTATGCGGAACTTATCAAAGCTACAGCCCAATATGTAGCGTCTATACAAACCGATGCCGGCCTGGTGGCGAAAATCGACTGCCTGGTCAACTTTGCGCATATAGCTTTGAATAACAAATACGTCATGCCGACTGTCGACGAGTCGTATGTGATTGACATCAAAGACGGCCGTCATCCTGTGATTGAGCAGATGATGCCTGTAGGAGAGGAATACATAGCCAATGATGTTTACCTTGACCGTGAAAAGCAGCAGATTATCATCATCACCGGACCTAATATGTCGGGTAAGTCGGCTTTGCTGCGTCAAACCGCATTGATAGTGCTGATGGCGCAGATAGGATCGTTTGTGCCGGCTTCAGCGGCCCGCATAGGTTTGGTCGACAAGATTTTCACACGTGTGGGCGCCAGCGACAATATCTCGTCGGGCGAGTCGACTTTCATGGTGGAGATGAACGAAACGGCTTCAATATTAAATAATGTGTCGAACCGCAGTCTGATTTTGCTTGATGAGATAGGCCGAGGCACAAGCACCTATGACGGCATCAGCATAGCATGGGCTATTACCGAATATCTGCACGAGCACCCGACAATGCGGGCCAAAGTGATGTTTGCCACTCATTATCACGAACTTAACGAGATGGAGGAGTCGTTCTCGCGAATCAAGAATTACCATGTTAGCGTCAAAGAGGTGGGCAACAAGGTGGTGTTCCTGCGTAAGCTGAAACGTGGCGGCAGCGCTCACAGCTTCGGTATTCATGTGGCGGCCATGGCTGGCATGCCTCGCAAGGTGATCGACAGGGCCGACGCCATGCTCTCGATGCTGGAAAAGTCGCATTCGCATGACAATCTTGACCAAGCCATCAAGGAAAGCAAGAATGTTGACAACATGCAGCTTAGTTTCATCCAGCTTGATGACCCGCTTCTGCTGCAAATCAAAGATGACATCCTGAACATAAACATCGATACTTTGACTCCGGTCGAGGCACTGATGAAGCTCAATGAGATTAAGAAGATGCTGAAAAATTACTGATGTTTAAAGTTGACAGTTGACAGTTAACAGTTAACAGTTGACAGTTATAAAGTATTGAAGTTATGAAGACGGAGAACTATGCAAAAAAGAGCAGGCATTGCGTTAGCGGAAATCATTAGCCTGCGGCTTTTTGCATAGTTCGGAGTCGATAACGAAAACCAAGAATGATTGAAAATCAAGCTGTTCGGATTTGAAAAAATTTTTTCATTTTTTTTGTTTTCATATTCAAAAAAGTTGTAATTTTGCACCGCAAAAGAAAAACCCCCATGTGGACTTCTTGGAGCAGCGGGAAGTGATTCTCAAAGTTACAGGAAAACCTATCAAACGGGGGAGCGGACTTCTTGGAGCAGCGAGGGTAAAAGCAAAACTTGTTTTGATTTTACCGAGTCGCGACAAGAAGCCGCAAATTTTGCAAGCAAAATTTGCGGAAATAGCTCAGTTGGTAGAGCACGACCTTGCCAAGGTCGGGGTCGCGAGTTCGAGTCTCGTTTTCCGCTCAAAGTTCTTTGAAAGAATAAAAGCTGCAAAATTTTGCAACGGGTCCCAAGGCGGACTTTTCGGAGCAGTGAGAGCAGTGCCAAACTTGTTTGAGCAATGCCGAGTCGCGACAAAAAGCCGCAAAATTTTGCAACGGGTCCCAGGCGGACTTTTCGGAGCAGTGAGAGCAGTGCCAAACTTGTTTGAGCAATGCCGAGTCGCGACGAAAAGCCGCAAATTTTTGGGACAAAAATTTGCGGAAATAGCTCAGTTGGTAGAGCACGACCTTGCCAAGGTCGGGGTCGCGAGTTCGAGTCTCGTTTTCCGCTCTAAATAAGTGCCTGAGTGGCGGAATCGGTAGACGCGCCGGACTTAAAATCCTGTGTCCATTGTGGACGTGCCGGTTCGACCCCGGCCTCAGGTACGAATTACAAAAAATAATCCCTTGTAAATCAACGATTTGCAAGGGATTTTTCTTTTTTAGGTAGTAAAAGGGTAGCAAATTTCAACAAGATTAAGGGCTTATTTTTGAAAAAATGGAGACAAAAAAGGTGCAAATACGAAGATTACTATGGGTTAATTTGCACTTGCAAAGAGGTCGTCCATTTTGACTTGGGATTGCATGATGCCACTGTGGGCGTTTGGTTTGACTCCGTAGGTGGTAATCATGACCAGCTGCAGGGCTTTGCGAGAATTGGTGGCTTCGCGGAAGACTTGAATTTTCTTGCGAAGCTTTGCTTCGTAGTCTTTGTCGATGACATAGTCGCTAATGGAGAATTTGATTTCGCAGATGTTGGTGACGTGGTCGCGACGGTCGATGATGAGGTCGATTTGTGCTTTGCCGCTGTCGGAGCTTCCCTGCCAGGATGAGATGTCGGTGAGCACGGCGTTGATGCCTATGGCTTTCTTGATTTGGGCGATGTGGTCTTTGCAGACTTGCTCGAAGGTTTGACCAGCCCAACTGCTCTTTGCCGGATTGTCGAGAAAATGAGTCCAGAAATGTTCGTCGGGGTTTTGTTTGCCTTTCATGAAACGAAGGTAGAACAGGGTGAAGTAATCGGCCAACTGATAAACGACGTTTTTCTCGTCGTAACCAAAGGTGTTGTAGGCTCTTACGAACTGGCTGTCTTTGAGGTTTTTAAGCATTTCGGTGAGGAGTCCGTTGTCTCCCAACTTGGTTTCGTCGATAATCTCTAATCTGGTGAGACCTGATTTCTTTGTTGCAAGGGCATCGATGATTTTGAGATATAACTTTGAGTTGCCGAAGAGTGTTTCGTAGAGATGGTCGAATTCGTCCCAAAGGGAGCCGTTGCGCTTGAAGAATATGTTGTCGATATTTTCAAGATATGATAGTTCGTTGTCGAGAAGCTTGAGATAATAAGGGATGCCTCCCATGGTCATGTAGCACTCTACGATGTCGTAGCGGTTCCAGTTGATGCCACGTGAAATGAGGTATTTTTCGGTTTCCTGAAGTGTGAACGGCAATAGGAACAGGCGACGTGCGGCGCGGTTGAACAGTCCGCCTTTGTTGGACAGGATTTTTTTTGTGATCCAAGTGGTGGCGGAGCCGCAAACGACGAGCATGATGTCGTTTTGCTGAGCACCCCAGCCGTTCCAAAACGCCTCAAATGCTCCAAGAAACTCGCTTTGACGTGTGTCGAGCCAAGGGAGTTCGTCGATAAAGACTATCTTTTTGCGATTTTCTTTGATGCCTTTAAGGAGTTTTTTGAGTTCTTCGAAGGCTTCGAGCCAATCGGACGGTACTTTTTTGAGGTTGGAGCCGTATTCCTGCAATGCCAGATAGAAATTTTTGAGCTGCATCTGTTTGGGCTTTTTGTAAAGCCCGGTGACGTGAAAGTCGTAGGTGTCGTCGAAGAATTCCTTGATAAGGAATGTTTTTCCGACGCGGCGACGGCCATAAACTATTACGAATTCGGATTCTTTTGAATTGCGGTATTTTTCGAGTTGACGGATTTCGTATTCACGTCCGATAAACAAATTTCTATCCATGGTGATAATGTTTTTCTGGCTGCAAAGATAGGAAATATTTTTAAACTCAGGTGCGGAAAGTGAAAAAAAATATCAGTTTCCGCAGTTGAGTTTGGTGAATGTGGGTGAAAAAAGCAAAACTCAGGTGCGGAAAGTGGGTGTTTTTACACACTTTCCGCAGTTGAGTTATTTGGTTGGCTTGACGTAGCAGCCGTAGGCGGGATGCTGGAACGAGGGATTTTTCATTTTTAGGTTGCAAATGTTTGAAAAATGTATAACTTTGCATTCTGAAAATGATAACATCATGAAAAAAACTTCTAGCGTTTTATTGGAAATCAAAAATTACGCTGTAATTACAGTGTGTTTATTCATTATTGCCCTCGGGTGGACGGCATTCCTCATCCCTAACAACATGTTGGGCGGCGGCGTCAACGGTATAGCGACAATCGTGTATTGGGTGACAGGCCTGTCGACAGGTTACACCATTTTCACTCTTAACGCGATATTGATATTGTTTTCTTTCAAGATTTTAGGATGGCGATTTGGCGTGAAAACGATATATTGTATCGCTGTTATGGCGTTCTTCTTCTCATTGTTGCAGAACATCATCGGCGATGTGCCGGTAATATCCGATAAATTCCTGGCGGCCATAATCGGAGGAGGCATCGGTGGCTTTGCCAACGGCATCATCTTCCTTTCGGGAGGCAGCACCGGCGGCGTGGATATCATCACCATGGTGGTCAACAAATACCGCAACATATCATTAGGACGTTTCACCTTGGCGATGAACCTTGTCATCATCGGAAGCTCTTTCTTTGTGTTCCAGGATTTGGAAACCCTTCAGCGTGTTGAGCTTATCATCTACAGCTTGGTAGGTAACTTCGTGAGCAGCTACTGCATGGACCTAGCTTTCACCGGCAGCAAACAATCGGTGCAGATGTTTATTTTCTCTTCAAAACCTGAAGTCATCGCCGATAGAATCGGCAACGAGATTCACCGCGGCGTCACGATAATCCGTGGTACTGGTTGGTACACCAAGCAAGACAGCGACATTTTGATGGCTGTTGTGCGCAAGACCGAATGCCAGCCTGTTATCCGCATTGTGAAACAGGAAGACCCTAAGGCTTTCGTTTCTGTGAATACAGTGATGGGGGTTTACGGCAAGGGCTTCGAGGTGATGAAGAAATAGTTCGAAAGTGCGGTTACCCGACTTTTAATTTATGGAAGTTATCCCGTTGCGAGTTACGTTGACGTGGAAATCCTTGTATTCTATTTGATCTTCCCACTTGAATTGTAAGACAATATGCAATGTGTAGACGCGTTCTGCCTTGATAGTCTGCACATTATCATTCTCGTCAAGGCAATCAATGAGAGTTTCGGGATTGTCGGCTTTCTTGGTCAAATAATTGACATGGTAACGGATGATATCGTTGATGCCCTTAAACTCGTAATTGTATTGATTTCTGAGAGTCTTGTTATCAATCTCCACGCGTTTTCTGTATAGGATGATTTTCTCATCGAGAAGCTTGTTCTCCACTTCGAGTCGGGTGCGGCCACGCAACTTCATCACTTCGTCGGGCACCTTGTCTTCGGAGATAAAGTCCATACCTTCCTTTAGAATTCCGACGTGATTGTTCTTGATGCTGATAATGGTTTTGTTGTCGTAATATTTGTCTTTCAACTGATAGGCGAACATCCAACGGGTCAGCTCTTTGATTCTGTCTTTCAGGATGTAGAAAATGACAAGGATGAAGAAAATCAGGTTAGGGTAGTTGCCCAGATATTTCTGGAAGAGCGTGGTGACGAGCAGATACACCATCATAGCCAGACCTGCCGCAAGGCTGAACGAAATCTGTTTCACAGCCTGGCCGTCTTGAGTGGTGCTGACATTGAGAAATAGTGCGCTTTCGATGTATTTCTTCAACTTGCTATGATGGTTCACCAACTTGCGGTTGTTGGCATCGTCGTTGATGATAACATGGCTGTAGCCTTTTGAAATCTTATAATCTGTCTCTTTTTTGAGGCTGTCTATCAGCACTTTTGTCGTATCCTGTGCGCCTTGCAGATGCTGTAAAACCTTCACGATTTTCATCGTTTGGATTTGCATCTGATGGCTTATGAATTCATCGGTGAACCTGAATTTTGCGAGTGCTGATTCATTATTATGGTCAATCTTATCGTATATGGCGCGATATGATTGCATAACGCGTTGTGAATCAGAAATATATTTGGCACAACGTTGACTCAATGCGGATTCATCCTTTTCATGGATGATTGCCGCCGACTCATCGCGGATTGAGCTTTTGAAAATTGAACCGAAAAGTTTCAGCTGGAACTCAAATTCGTTGATGTCATTCAATGAATCTAACACATGTTTAATCGGAGCATCGTCACCTTCAACCATCTGACTTAACGAAAATGATGGTGTTATCAATCGGATGTTCGATTTCATGTCGGTGTAGAAACGGTCTTTGCTGTATGTGTTTTTGTTGATATACAGCCCGTTAGGGATAAAAATCCAGGAGTTGACGTCGAAGTAATCCATCTTGGCGTCATCTCTTCCACTGAATCCAACCTTGAATTCTATGGAGAACTTATCGTGTATTTTTGTCTGAATTTCTATCATTTTTCTGTTACTTTATTAGAATAACCCTGGGGTGATACCCATCCATCTGAGGACTGTCTCGCCCCACAGCAGGATGAGAACCCATGCAAATGTCATCATGGTGATGCCGTATTTGAAGGCATCGGTCATGCTGTACATGTTGGTGTTATATAGCAGTGCCGCCGGTTTGCTGTTGAATGGCAGCACGTAGACGTGTTCGATGAGCATTGCCACTGGCAGTGAGAGACTCATAAGCGGGAAGCCGAAGCGTGCCTCAACACCGAGTGCAATAGGTACAAATACCATAGTGCGGATGGTTTTCGATTGGAAAACCAGTCCCGAGTAAAGCATCAGGAAGGTGAGGATGACGTAAAGCACCCAGAACGGTGTCTCAGCCGTGATGCCCAGGCTGTCGAAACCGGCATTTACCATAGTGTTTGGCAGGTCGGTGGCGTTCAGACCTGAACCGAGTGTGTAAGCGCCTGCAGAGAAGAGCATGAGGTGCCACGGGATGTCGACATCGTTCCATTTCACCACGCCTATGCCCGGGAGGAGAGCCAGAATAGCGCCGAGCAAGGCGACTATGGTTTCGTCAATGTTATGGAAGGTGCCTTTGGTGATCCAGAGGAGCAGCACTAGGAAGAAGATACCAACGGCTTTATATTCCTCGGGTTTCATCTTGCCCATGGCGTCAAGTTCCTGTTTCAGACGCTCAAGACCGCCTTCAATCTGAGGCTTCTGTTCTTCTTTTTTCATCGGGAAGAAGACATAGATACCAAGCATCAGACCCACTGCGAGTGTGATGATACTCATTGGCCCAACGGCGACCAGCCAGTCGGAATAGCCGAAGTCGCAACTGCCGGCGAAGCCTGCGATGAGCGAGATTGCCAACAGGTGAGCGCCGCTGCCGGTATAGAAAGCGTTGGCACCGACATTCACCTGGAAAAGGTTCTGTATCACCAGATTACGACCAAAGTTGTTGCGATGGTCGCCCGAGGCTCCGTAGATAGCGCAAACTGTCATGAAAATAGGCAGCATGATGGTGGCTTTCACCGTGGTGGCTGAGATAAAGGCCGACAATACCAAGTTGATGATGAGGAAGCTCCAAAGAACTCCCTTTGCGCTCTTGCCGAATTTTATCACGAAGGCGAGCGCGAGCCTTTTAGCAAACTGCGTCTTGACAAGCATACTCGCCAAAACGAATGAAAGGATGTTGAGCCACATGACCGGGTGTCCTAACTGTGCCAGTGCCTCCTTCTGTGTGGTGACGTTGCATATTACGGTGCCCAATATAATTAATAGGGAGGTGAGGTAGTTAGGTATGGCTTCTGTCATCCAAAGGATCAGACCCGCGATGAATATGGCGAACATGGCGTAGTTGGAGCGCAGAAACGCCTCTCCGCCTATGTCGTTATATCTTTTTAATGCTTTGGCTGTCAACATGTCGGGATTCAGGTTGTCGATAAACCCGAGTGGGACAAACCAATAAAGCAGTATGAAGGCGAGGATGGCGATAGGTCCGCCGAGGCGTGCCATCCATTGCTCGAAGGAGGATTTCTGCATCTTAGGCAGCTTTTCCACCTTGTAGTTATTCATATCCAGTGGGTCGAATGACATAGTTGAAAGTTGAAAGTTTAAAGTAGGGACGGACAGTGTCCGTCCCAACAATTCTTATTTCCAGTTTTTATATGGATTCTTCATCAACATAGAGTTGAAATATTTCGGGTCGCCGGTGACCTCTTGGCCAAGCCATGCCGGTTTGTCGAAAGGCTCGTTCTCGTCGGTGAGCTCCACTTCAGCCACTGTGAGGCCGTCGTTGTCACCGTAGAACTCGTCGACTTCCCAGGTGTGTTTGCCGTCGGTGTTCTTGACAAGGTAACGTGTCTTGTCGATGACGCCTGGCTCGCAGATTTCAAGAAGCTGCTGCACTTCTTCAACAGGAATCTCTTTTTCCCACTCAAAGCGGGCTGCGCCTGATGCGTTGCCTATGCCTTTGATGGTGATGAATCCTTTATCGCCCTTCACTCTTACGCGGACAGTGCGCTCAGGCACGCTGCTGAGATAACCTTGGGTGATACGTGTGGCTTTGAATGCTTCTGATTTGAAGTCACCCTTAACCAAAAACTTTTTTTCTATTTCCTGTGCCATAGTTTTTATTCGTTTGCGAGCGATTTGTCGGACATGCCGATGACGCGCTTGATAGCCTGTAAATAGTTGATATTCTCGACACCTTCGAGACCGCAGTCTTTGATGGTCTTCTTGATGTCTTCGATCTCTGTCGACTCTGAGTTGATGGTGACGATTTTAGCTCCGTTGATGAGAACCTCGCCATATTCGCAGATGGTGTCGTTGACCATGTAGCCAAAGCGGCGTTTGTGGACGCGCACTGCTGCCAGATCGGGGTTGGCTTTCACCATGGCGATGAACTCGTCGTAGGTGTAGGTGTCTTTTGTGAGCTTAGGCATCTCGACCATGAAAGCCGGGAACACTTCTTTCTCGAGAACTTCCTTTGCAATTGGGAACTCGCCCTTCATCAGAGGATTCCACTGCTCGAGGCCGTCGACAGACTGGACGAATGTCTTGATATCCATCTTGCCGTCACGGATCTTTGTGTTGTTGATGTCGTTTTTGCGTGAGATAATATAGATTTCGTCGCTCAGGCGTTCCCACACTTTTTCAGGGACAGGCATTGAGAGGCGAGCCATGCGTTTATGTGCTTCGCAGAAGCATTGTCCGAATGAACGGAACTCAAATCTCGGCTTTGATACTTCGCCGATTTTCATTTCTTCTTTTGCCATTTGTTTATTAAGATTTTAAAAGGGCGAACCTTCTGATTCGCCCTTGTTGTTATTTTATTCTTGTGGAATGTCGTCGCCTTCTGCCGGGTTGGCTGCACCTGGTGTCTCTTCGGCCAGTTTCCATTCGCCTGCGTCAGGTGTACGGGCATATGAGAGCGCGCCCACGTTGCTCATTGCATCACCCCATGTGCCGCCTTCTGGCACTCTAGTGAAGATGTCGAGCTGCTCGGCCTCGGCTGTGAATAAAGCTATGCGGATAGCTTTCTTGCCTGAAAGTCCGCTGCCGAAGATGTAGTTGGTGTTTTCCAGTTCAGGATGATCGGCCAACACGTCTTCGCTGTAAAGAACTACATAGCCGTGTGCCGGTACAGTGATTGTGCCGTCACCAGTCCAGATAGGAGCCGGTTTGTCGTCTTTTTCGATATACAAGCCATCCAAAGCCAGGTCAAAGTCACCTTTGTTGTAGATTTCTATGAACTTGGTGTTGCCGTTGAGCTCGTTGAGAACAAGGTCGTGGATGTCTGGCGCTGGAGGAGGTGTCGGGCCACCTTCAAGGCCTAACACTTTGTTCTCGCCGTCGACATTTTCAGCTCCTGGTGTGGCATCTGAATAGTACCATTCGCCGTCAGCGTTAATGCTGTATGATGCTGGAGCCTGGTTGCCTGGATAGCCGTAAGCAGCGCCGTTGAGTTCGATTTCGATAAGGTTGAAGTCGTCGATGCTTTCGCCTGCTGGGGTGAGGAGCTGGATGCGAACGTTCTTCTTTGCTGAGAGACCGCTATGGAAGATGAGGTATTCAGGCACTTCCGGATGGTCTTGATGTACGTCTTCGCTGTAAAGCAATACATAGCCGCCAGCCTCGATGTTGACATCGGAAGTACCGGCCCAGTTCTGAGAGCCGTCTTTCTCGATATACACGCCATTGAGATTGATAGCGTCGGTGCCGGTGTTGTAGATTTCGATGAACTTGTCGTTACCGTTCAATTCATTGAGACGAAGCACACTGTAGTCGACTTGAACAGCACCTACTGTGTATTCCTTTACCTCTGAACTCATAGTGACGTCAGAGTTGCTGGCTTCGACATAGAATGAGATGGTTGTGCCATCCGGGTATCCGGGGATAACGGCTGTGTAGGTGTCGCCTGCTGTCATCTCGACTTCTTTGTCGCTGCTGTCGAGTTTATAGACCACCTTTGCAGTGAACTCGTTGAAGCATGTTATTGTAGCTGAAACAGTGACCGGTTGGTCGGCCTGAACAGCTATCGGGCTGTAGCTGACGTTGGCGATTGTAATACCTGGATATTGTTTATCCTTGACGCATGAAACCAGTCCGAATACAAGGGCTAAAGCCACAAACATTATCTTTTTCATAATAATTCAATCTTTTAGGTTAAACAAAACTATTCATTAGAAAGCAATCTGGAAACGACCGAGGAGCATGTGGTAGTTCACGCCTGCGTCGCCGTCAGAGGCAACAACCTTGGTGTAATCCTTGGTTGGGTTGCCGTCGGCGTCGAGACCGACATAGAGCTTGCCCTTGCCGTTAGCATAACGGTCGTTGTTCACGTACTGGTAGTTGATAGCGAACTTCATGTTCTTGCCGATGTAGAAGTTGAGACCAGCGCCGTAGAGCTCGGCTGAGCCGCCGTAGATAGCGTCAGCGCCACGGTCTTTGTAGTCGTTCATGTCGAGATACTCATATTTGAGTGCGAGTTCGATATCGCCCCATTTCTTGCCGTTACGTGTACGGTTGAATTTGGCGCCGTCCGAGTCATAGCTCTGCTTGCCGCCTAAGAGGAGGTAGCCGGCTTCAACATACCAACCTTGGAAGAAATAAGGTTTGTCGATGCCTGTCTCTTCTTTCATGTAGGTCTTGTCAGCCATCCAAGCACTTTCGACACGCAGACCGTCGTAGTGACCGGCAAGTTCAACTGTGTAGATGAGATTGTGGTCGGTGTTCTTGATATCGTCTGTGTCGATGTATTTCTTGCGGTTGATGTTGGTGGCGTTGCGGCAGCTGAAACGTGTGCCGTTGTAAACACCCATCTCGTCAGATGTCTTTGGAGTGTCGAACATGATGGCACCACCGATGTGAATGCCTGAGTTGGCCTCGTTGATAGGACGCACAACGAGTTTTCCGACGTATGACACGCCTTCGCTCATGCCGTAGTTTTTGTTGTTGTCCTCAACAAAAGTACGTGTCTCCTGACCTTCGATTTCCTGGAACAGAATGCTACCGCTCACAAAGAGAAGCTTGTTGGTGTATTTGGCGAAGAGACCGAGGTGACGGCTTGGTGAGAATGCGCTGACCACCATTGGGCGCTCCATGAATTCGAGGTAACGTGATGAAGTGTTGCGAGAGATTGAGAAGTCTGGCTTCATGCTACCGACGCTGAACTGCCAATGCTCAAGGCCGTTGAAGCGGACAAGAGCGTCTTTCAATTCGAACGAGCCGTTGGCAAGTTCCATATCGACTTCACCGTACCAATTTTTGGTGATTTGGGCTTTCACGGCAAAACGCGCGCGGCGGATGCTTGCACCGTCACCGATTTTGTCGGCCCATGACTGCTGGCCCCAATAGTTGGCAAAATCAACCTGCACTCTTGAGTCAAACCAGAATTTGTAGTCTTTGTCTTTTGATTCGAAGACGAGAATGCCATCACGGTCGGAGGCAAAAACATCTTTTACATCAACTTTGTTGCCATACTGGTCGACAGCCTTGTTTTCCTTGGAGGCTTGATCAGCTTGAGCAAAAGCAAATGTTCCTAAGAACAATGCAATCATCAATAAAGATAACTTTTTCATAATAATAGATTTAAGTTAATAAATGGGTTCAATTTACTTGATTCCGAGTTTCTTTCTGATAGCTTTTGGAAGAGCGTCTTTGTGAACCACATAGTTCAAAGTTTTGTAACGCACAAATGCTTCTGAGCAGTACCAGTTGCCATTGTAGTTGCCTGCGTCGCCCCATGAGTTCTTAACCATGAAGTAGACGTTGCCCATCTGGTCTTTTGCCTTGCCGTAGATCACCATGCCGTGGTCGTCGGTTGTCTCGTAGTTGTTGTAGGCGTCGATACGATCCTGATCGTTGACCCAACGCTGTGGAGTTGGCTTGCTCATTGCTTCTTTCTGGCGGTCGGCTGCGCTAAGACCGTTCCAGTGTGCGAAGTCTGTTCCTGATTTATCAGCAGCCTGGTTCTCAAGGTCTGGAAGCACGCAAACGCCTGCCATCTTGCCGCGGAGCCAGCCTCTTTCGCTGACGTCGGCGCCCCAAGCGATCGGGTAACCGTTGTCGATGGCGTTGTTCATCACCTCCATGAACTCGTCGACCGGGAGGTTGTATGCCTTGCCCCAGCGCCAGTTGTCCTGAACCTCGATTACGAATGGCTCATACCATGGCTCGTGTGAGAATGAGGCGAGGTTGACATAGTCGTCCATGTTCAAACCTGTTGATTTTGCGAACTCCATAGGAGTGTATTCTTTGCCGTTGTAAACGAATGTCTCAGGGCATTTGCCGATGTAGGCGTCAAGAATGCCGTTGAAAGCTGTTTTCCAAAGCGGGGTGTGGTTCTCGTCGACACCGAGCTGGAGGGTTTTGCATTTTACCACGCCCTCGAGGAACTTGCCGCTGACGCTTGAAAACTCTGAGAAGTCGCTGAGGCTGTCGCCGTGCATCTGACCTGCTCTCATCTCAACATCCGGAACAAGGCCGTAATGTTTGATGGCATAGATGACATCACCGAAAGCGCCGCCTTCTGCATATGAAACGTCACCGTGAGTGCGCACGTGACGGTCGGCACGATCCTGATAAGTCTTGTAAACGATGTACATTTCTGAGAAATCATACTCTGGCTTGCCCATACGAAGCAATTCAGCCTCGAAGAAACCGAGTGATGAGTAGCACCAGCATGTACCTGCTCTGTTCTGGTCTTTCACAGATGTTACAGGTAATTCCTTGATGATTTCAAATTTGTAACCTTCTTCTTCGGGTTTTGCTTCCTGTTCAGGACCTTGTGCAAATGTCGGCACGCTAAGCATCATAGCTGCTGCCATTAAAAAATGTCTGAATTTCATGTTGTTTATAATTTTGTTATTTAAATAATTTGTCTTTCATTCCGTCGCTGAATGCAGCTTTGTTCACTGTGAAGAACACGGTGTGCAGCTTCACGAACTGCTCTGAGCAATACCAGTAACCTTTGAATGGACCAGCTTCGCCCCATGAGTTCTTTACCTTATAATATTTGTTGCCGTTTTGGTCGTGGGCGATGCCGACGATGAGCATGCTGTGGTCGTCGCCGGTGCTCCAGTCGTCGTAGGCTTGCTGATGCATTTCGGCGGTGATTTCCATTTCTGGCATGATATATTCGAAAGAATACTGCTTGGCAAGCACTTCTTCGTCGGTCATTTTCTTGAATGCCTTGGGGTTGCTTTCGCGGATTTTGTTCACATCATCCTCAGGAACTATTGCCACGCCGTCTTTGCGTGAGAAGCCTTTGTCGCTGACATCCTGAGCCCAACCCACGGTGTAGCCGTTGTTCAGGGCGTTGTCAACCTCAGCCATCATCTCGTCGAAACCCATGTTGTAGGTCATGGTGTAGGTCCAGTTGTCGGGGATGAGCAGGAGGAAAGGCTTGTACATTTCCTGGTCGGTGAATGATGCGAACTGCACGTAATCGTTGATATCGAGAGCGTATTTTTCGGCAAATGATTTAGGAGTGTATTTCACGCCTTCGTATTCGAACTCTTCAGGCACCTCGCCGAGGTAGGCGTCGAGAATGCTGTTCAAAACCTTAGGATATGTCTCGTAGAGAATGCGGCCGTTGCTCTTCTGAGTCACCACTCTGGCATAGCCGTCTATGCATTTCTGCATCTCGCTGTGATTGTGCTTGTCGTCGCCGATTACCAGACCGCTGTAAGCCTCGTCGGTGATCATGCCTGCGTCATTGATGGCATAAAGCACGTCGAAAATCTCACCGCCTACGCTGAGGTTGGTGGCAGTGTGCAATTTGACGAAGCGGTCGAACTTTTTGGTGTAAGCCCAACGCACTGAAAACATTTCCGAGAGATTGAGTTTCACGCCATATTTCTTTAAAATCTCAGCCTCGGCAAAGCCTGTGCCGGCAAAACACCAGCATGTGCCCGACTTGGCCTGGTTCTGGACGATGGTGTGGTCGACCAAAACATCGTCTGTAAATTGATAAACAGGTTTCTCGTCTTTCTGCGCCTGGGCCGAAACGACGAACAACATAGCAATCGCTAATAAAATTACGTGTTTTAAGTTTCTCATGATATTAAATTTACTCATTTTCGAGGTACAAAGATATGTATTTCTTGTAAATAATTATTAACAGAAAGCAAAAATTTTGTCATTTTTTTAAATTAGTAAAATAATTTACTATCTTTGCGACCTTGAAATAATGTTTATTTATATGACTTTTAAACCTACGAAATATCAGGTAAAATGCGTCGCTGACGGACGCGTTGCAGAAGATTCAGGATGGATGCTCGATTTTCCGGGCTGCGACAAGCCAAGTCTGATCAGAGCCATTTACGACAAGAAACAATTGGAGGTAAAACCTGAAAACGGCGGATTGTACCGTTTTGCCGACTGGATGCCTCTGAAAAACCTTTTGAAAGGAGCTTCATGCCCGGTGACATACAAAAGTGAGAAACTTGCCAAGAAACTGGGACTCAATAACTTATACATTACATTCAACGGATATTATCCTGAGATAGGCGCTAAGATGCGCACCTGCTCTTTCAAGGAGACAGAGGCTTATTCGGTGTGCGCCCGTCTTGACGAAAAGTTGCGCAAACAGGTGATGGTGGTGTCGTCGGCAGGCAATACGGCCCGCGCCTTCGCACAGGTTTGTTCCGACAACAACATCAATCTTTTGCTAACCGTTCCTGAGGATAACATCGACGCGCTTTGGTTTGAGAAGCCGCTCAATCCTTGTGTAAAACTGCTTTGCACAGAGCATGGCAGCGACTATTTCGACGCAATCAACCTTGGAAATATTGTTTGCGAAATGGACGGTTTCTTCGCTGAAGGTGGTGCTAAAAATATCGCCCGTCGTGACGGCATGAGCACAACTATGATGTCGGCGGTGACATTCATCGGACGTATCCCTGATTTCTATTTCCAGGCTGTGGGTAGCGGAACAGGCGCCATTGCGGCATGGGAAGCCAATCTGCGTTTCATCGAAGACGGTCGCTTCGGCACCAACAAAGCACATTTGATGGTTTCGCAAAACAAGCCGTTCACTCCGATGTACGATGCTTGGAAAGCTCATTCAAGAGCAATGCTTCCATACGACGCTGAGCAGGCACGCAAAGACGCAAGCGAGATTTGCGCAAAAGTGCTTTCAAATCGTAAACCACCTTATTCATTGGCAGGAGGCTTGTACGACGCTATGATTGACACCGATGGCGACTTCTTTGCGGTGACAAACGACGAAGCCCAGAAGGCTTGTGATATGTTCAAGGAGCTTGAGGGAATCGATATTTACCACGCCGCCGGTGTGGCTACCGCATCGCTTATCCAAGCCGTCGAAAACAAACAGGTCAAGGCCGACGATGTTGTCATGCTCAACATCACCGGCGGCGGTGAAGCACTGTTCAAGAAACATAATGATGTTTGGTATCTGAAGCCGGATCACGTTTTCAGTGTGAATGCTACCAAAGAAGAAATTAAGGAGTTCACTAAAGGTCTGGTGTTTTAGTCTTTAGTAACGGATATAAAAAAAGGTCTCTCGATCGAGAGACCTTTTTTATTCAGCGAATAGTGACTGAAGATTATTTCTTAACCACTTTCTTAACTGTGGCGTTGCTGTTGCTGTCAACTATCTTCACCATGTAAACGCCTGTTGTGAGCTCGCTCATGTTGACGTTGACATTGCTTGAGTTGGCTTCAACTGACATCACTTTCTGGCCGCAGATGTTGTAAACTTCAACCAAGTTGATGTTGCTGCCGCTGATCATGATGTTGCCGTTGGTCGGGTTAGGATAGATGCTGTAAGCAGACTCACCGTTCTCGATGACAGCGTCGTCGTAGATGAATTCAATGCCTCTGACCATCTTCACAGAAGTCATGTCGTTAGGATACAAGGCTTCCACTTCGAAAACATAGTAACCGGTCTCGCCTGTGTAGGTGTATGATGTCTCGGTCATGTTTTCCTCGAGTAACTCACCAGAGAGGTAGAGGTTGTAGCCCGTTGCGTTGCCGCCTTCAGGAGCATTCCATGTCAGGTTCATTGCTGTGCCGGTTGATTCAACTGCAAAGTTCTGTACTGGATATGGGTGAATGTCGGTGTATTCATACATGAAGTGGCTGTTGAGCACTTCTTGTGAAGCCATATCCTGAATCCATGCTGAAACTTCGAGGTCGCTCATTTCCTCAACGTGTGTTGAAGACATATCCTGTGTCCACTCGAAATGCTGGCACTCGCCTGCAGGGATGTTGAGGTCGTCGCCTGAAGTGTCGGTTAAGAACTTCATGAAGACATGGTGGAATGAGGTTTCACCGTTGGTTCCGACATTGCCTGTAGTAACTTTTTCATTAACAGTCACGAATGATTTTTCAACTGTCATATCATAGTATGCCATGAAGTCAACCTTAACTGTGATGCTGTTGCCGCTAACATTGAATGAACCTCTCACATCGGCGAATGATGGAGTGTTGTAAGCGTTATCCAATTGGGTCTGTGAAACCACGGTTGCGCCTAAATTTGTTCCTTCGAGAACCACGTTCGGAACTGCGTTTACGCCGTAGAATACTCTTCTAACACCGCCTTCTTCTGTGTAATATGGGTCACCGTTGCCAGGCCAGTTCATCTGATATTTGGTGTAGGTGAATTTGCCAGGGTTGTTGTTTGTGAGGTTGCCCATCTGAGTGTTCACGTTGACGCATGGTCCGCATGTTGAGCTTGAGAAGTGCTCAATCATCGGGATGCGCTGTGTGTGGCCGAGAGCGACGTTGATGGTTTTGGTCAGGCTGTTGTTGCTAGGGTCATCGTCTACGTTGCCGTTGACGGTAACTATTGTCACAGTGATGTTGTATGATCCTGGGAGGAATACCACATTGTCTGTGAATGAGAGTTGTGCTGACTCGAGTGAACCTATATTGACGTCGAAGCTTTCTTCTACAGCTTCCTGATCGTCAATTTGATATGTCATAACGACATTTGTGACAGGGGTTAAACCTTTGTTCTGAACTGTGAAGGCTATGTCTGCACTGCCCTCGCCCATAACAGGAACCATGTCGATTGTTGACAATGAAAGATCGAGGTTCTCCATAGTGAAGACCTCGATGTCATCGAAGTACCAGTCGTTGATGTTGTAGCTGCTGCCGTTGAAATAAATGCAGAACATGACGCTGCTGTTGCCCATGTCGGCTGTTGTGATGTTTTGTGAGATGCTCCATGCGCCACTTGAAGCATAAGACTGTGTCCATGCCTCGTTCCATGTGGTTCCTCCGTCTGACGAAGTGGCGACACCGATGGAATTGCTGCCTTGGTAGTTGTCAAGAGCGTGTTTGAATGAGAATACCACACTTGAAATGCCTGTGAGGTCAACAGCAGGTGTGGCGAGGCGTGTCATGCCGTTGAATTGCGGACTCCAGTCGAGTTTCATCTCGTTGGCTTGTCCGCCGGCATTTTGTGTGGCTGATACGCTCCAGTTGGAAGCTTGTCCGATTATCTGCCATCCTTCAGGAAGACTTGAGCCGTCAAAATGCTCGCTGATGAAGGTGGTCCTTGTCTGTGCGAATACTGATAATGACATCAATATCGCTGCAAAAAATAGTAATGTTTTTTTCATAAGCATAATATGATTAATGTTGAATTTGCAAATATACAATTTATTTCTCAATGAATGCCAAGATATCACCTTTCTTCACTACCTTACCTTGCTCAGCTATCACCTCCACAAGTTTGCCGCTCCAGTTGGTCTTGATTTCCTCAGGCGCGTAAGGTGTCTGCACATAGCAGAAGGTGTCGCCTTCGTTGTATTTGGTGCCTGTCGCAGGCGCAATCGACTTCTCGTATGCGTCAAGTTCCCAGATGATGCGGCCGCTCACAGGTGATGTGACGGCTTCGGCGTTGGGGTGACGCATCTTTCTGAGGTCATCGAGGTTGACGGTCATGCCGCTCTTTTCGGCTTTGGCCTGCATCTTAGCCTCGAGTTCCTGGTTGAAACGGCGCTTGGCCTCGCCTGATTTGTATTCACGATATTGTTTCTCGTGCATTGCAAACTCGAACAGCTCTTCGTTGTCCTGACCGCGATCCCAACCTTCTTTTTCCATCATCTCGATGAAATGCGGCAGTGCGTCAGGGTAGTTGTCCTGCGGGTTGCCTGTGAAGAACTCGAAACCTTTCTTCTTGGCCAATTCCACGATTTCAGGTGCCAGTGTGCCCGGAAGTTTTCCGGCTTTGCCGAGAATCATATCCCATGCGGCAGGGTCGATGCTGGTCTCATAACGAGGTTCGCCTTTGCTCAGAGCGAAGAGGTTCATCAAGGCGATGTTCTTGGTGTATTGGCTGAACGGAGTTACCAGTGGCGGATTGCCGAGTTTAGGCCAGATATCTTGCACCTCTTGGAAGAGCTCAACCAACATCTCGTCTTCAGAAAGCTCCGGCAATCCCTGATTCTTGCGGTTCATGTTGATGGCTGCGTGCACCGGCTTGAGGTCGGCCATCAATGATCCCATCATGCCGCCAGGCAGACCGCAACCGACGAGCAATGAGTTGATGTAACGGTTGCGCGGGTCAATCCAGTAACCGAGGAAGTCGTCGATGAAGCTCTGAGTCATGCTGCGGGCAGCCATGTATGTCTTCATGTCGATGTCTTTGACAAGGAATCCTGCGTCTTTCAACATTGCCTGTACGCTGATGACATCAGGGTGCACTGTGCCCCATGAAAGCGGTTCCATTGCCACGTCCACATAGTCGCAGCCGGCCTTGCAGACTTCGAGCATCGAAGCCATCGAAAGGCCTGGAGTTGTGTGACCGTGGTACTGTACTTTGATTTCAGGGTGCTGAGTCTTGATATGGTTGACGATTTTGCCCAAAGAGACTGGACGGCCAACGCCTGCCATGTCTTTCAAGGCGATTTCCTTGGCGCCGGCGGCGATGAGTTCATCGGCCATGTGCATGTAATACTCGGCAGTGTGTACCTGAGAATAGGTGATACTCATTGCAGCTTGCGAAATCATGCCGGCTTCGTTAGCCCACTGAATTGACGGGATGATGTTGCGCACATCGTTCAAGCCGCAGAAAATACGTGTAATGTCAACTCCCTGAGCTTTCTTTACCTTGTACATTAACTGACGCACGTCGGCTGGTACGGGGTTCATTCTCAATGCGTTAAGAGCACGGTCGAGCATATGGCACTCGATGCCGCCCTTGTGCAATGCCGCTGTGAAAGCGCGCACCGACGGATTCGGATTCTCGCCGTAGAGCAGGTTGACCTGTTCGGCTGCGCCGCCGTTAGTCTCAACACGGTCGAAACATCCCATGTCGATGATCAGAGGCGCAATCTTTTCCAATTGGTCTTTGCGAGGCACGTATTTGCCCGAACTCTGCCACATGTCGCGGTAAACGAGACTAAATTTAACTTCCTTTTTCATGTTCGTTTTCTTTTATATTTTAATTTTTTTCGACTCTTTTAAATGGAGCGCAAAGTTACTAAAATTTTTCTTATTTTTGCAAAAAATAAAATTAATAATGAAGCAATTGATAAAAGCCAAGAGTGACGAGTATTTCGATGAGGTGGTGGCCATCCGCCGTCAGCTTCATCAGCACCCCGAACTGAGTTTTTGCGAGAAGGAAACCGCCGAACTCATCAAACGCTGTCTTGCTTCAAAAAATATTGATTTTCAATCGGAGATTGCCGGAACAGGAGTGGTGGCAACAATAACTGGTAACTGTCAACTGCTAACTGGTAACTTGAGAATCGCCCTTAGGGCGGACATGGATGCCCTCCCGATTAAGGAGCAAACCGACCTTCCTTATCGCTCGGTAAACGGCGGCGTGATGCATGCCTGCGGTCATGACGCGCACACTGCGATGCTGCTTGGCACTGCCTTCATTCTCAACGACTTGCGTGACAAATTCTCTGGCACGATAAAGCTGATTTTTCAACCTGGTGAGGAAAAACTGCCGGGTGGTGCCTCATTGATGATAAAAGAAGGCGTTCTGGGTGATGTCGATTTGATTATCGGGCAGCACGTTTATCCTGATTTGCCTTGCGGCGAGGTGGGATTCCATGCCGGAGCTTACATGGCTTCGTCCGACGAGGTCAACATCACCGTGAAGGGCAGGGGAGGTCACGCGGCAAAACCTGCAGAAAGGGATAATGCAGTTCTGGCAGCGGCGATAATTGTCGCGAAATTATCGGAAATGTATCCGGAACCATGTAGAGACGTTTCCCGAAACGTCTCAGATTCCGGATGTAAAGAGACGTTTCAGGAAACGTCTCTACTGGCATTTGGCGGTTTCCGGGCCGACGGCACCTACAACGTCATTCCTTCCGAAGTGAATCTGAAAGGCACGATGCGCACTTTCGATGAAACGAAACGTAAAGCATTGAAAAACAATATATCGAAAGTGGCTAACGATATCGCAAAAGAATACGGATGTGAAGCGGAAGTCTACATCGAACAAGGTTATCCTTCATTGAAAAACGATGTGAAGCTGACCGAAAAATGCGCTGCTTTCGCAAAAGAGATTTTAGGGGAAGACAAGGTGAAAGAACTCCCGCAGCTGATGACTGCCGAAGATTTTGCCTGGTATTCGCAAAAAGTGCCTGCGTGTTTCTATCGCCTTGGCACCTCAAATCCTGCGAAAGGCATTGTGGCTAAACAACATACGTCAACTTTTGATATCGACGAGAATTCGATGAAAATCGGAATGGAAACAATGACATTTTTAACAATAAATTTGCTATGAAATTACTTTTAATTATGAAGATTTTAATAGTTTACGCTATTCCTGAGGAAAAAATTGAGGTTAACATCCCTAACGCGGAAGTGATTTATGTGGAAACCGGTATGGGCAAGGTGAATGCTGCGATGCGCACAATGCATGCCATTTGCGAATATCATCCCGACATGGTTATCAACATCGGATCTGCCGGTACTTTGAATCATAAAGTCGGCGATATCATCGTCTGTAACCGCTTCGTTGACAGGGATTTACGTAAGGTATACCTTAACGGTGTGATTTCGGAGATGGAGTTCGATGTAGATGTGATCAAGCATGCCATCCCATCGTGGCACTTGATGGAACATGCTAAATTGATAGGCACCTGCAACACTGGCGACAGCTTCATCACTGAAGGCGCCGATATCGAAGGCGATGTCATCGATATGGAATCATACGCAGTGGCTGATGTATGCCGTGAGATGAAAATCCCATTCATTTCGGTGAAATACGTCACCGACGTGGTCGGACAGAATTCAAGCCAGGAATGGTATGCCAAGCTGCAGGATGCAAGAGAGGGGTTGTCAAAGTTTTTTGTTGACTCCATTAAATAAAACATGGACCTCAAGTGGCTCCCGATAACGAAGAAGGAATCCGACCTGCGCGGATGGGACGAGCTCGACATTGTGCTTGTCACCGGCGACGCATACGTCGATCATCCTTCGTTCGGAATGGCAGTCATAGGGCGCACTTTGGAGCGCGAAGGCTATAAAGTGGGCATCATCCCGCAGCCCAACTGGCGCGACGACTTGCGCGACTTCCGCAAGTTTGGTAAACCGAGGCTGTTTTTCGGTGTATCGTCGGGTAGCATGGACTCGATGGTTAATCATTACACCGCCAACAAACGCTTGCGTTCCAACGACGCTTACACTCCTGGCGGCGAAGCAGGATTCCGTCCGGATTACGCCACTACGGTCTACTCAAAAATCTTGAAACAGCTATATCCCGATGTGCCAGTCGTCTTGGGTGGCATAGAGGCGTCGTTGCGCCGTGTGACGCATTACGATTACTGGTCTGACACTCTAAAACCATCGATTCTTGTTGATTCTCAGGCTGATATGGGGGTCTATGGCATGGGAGAAATTGCCAATGTCGAGATTGCAAAAGCTCTTGAAGCAGGCAAAAAAATCGATGAGATCACCAGTATTCCGCAAACGTTTTTCCTGAACAAGAAATCGCAATTCATCGAATCGGAATGGCAGGACATAAAACTCGTTTCGCATGAGGTTTGCTTGAAAGACAAGAAACTCTACGCATCGAATTTCAAGCATGTGGAGGAGGAGTCGAATAAAAAACATGCCGCAAGATTGTTGCAAGATGTAGGCGCTTATACGCTTTACATCAATCCGCCGTATCCGACTTACACAACCGAGCAAATCGACGCCGCCTTCGACCTGCCGTACACCCGAATGCCGCATCCAAAATATGCCAAACGCGGCCCGATTCCGGCTTACGAGATGATTCGCCACTCGGTGAACATTCATCGCGGTTGCTTCGGCGGCTGCGCCTTCTGCACAATTTCGGCGCATCAGGGAAAATTTGTGGCATCGAGGAGCAAAGAGTCCATTCTGAAAGAAGTTGAGCAAGTTACCCAAATGCCTGATTTTAAAGGCTATATCAGTGATTTGGGAGGTCCGTCGGCAAATATGTACCGAATGCGTGGCAAAGATGAGTCGCTGTGCGAAAAATGCACCCGCCCCACCTGCATCCAGCCCAGTATTTGTAAAAACTTAAACACCGATCATCATCCACTTATCGAGCTTTACAAGGAGGTCGACAAGAACCCTAATATAAAAAAGGTGACCATAGGCTCGGGCATTCGTTACGACTTGTTTTTAACCAACGACGACCCTGACGGCCGTCTCGGTTACGATGAGTATTTCGAGCAGCTGATGCGTCGTCACGTTAGCGGCCGACTGAAGGTGGCGCCTGAACAGGTTGGCGACAACGTGCTGAAACTTATGCGCAAACCGCCGTTCTCGCTGTTCCAGAAGCTGAAAAAACGCTTCGATCAGGTCAACGAGAAATATCATCTCAACCAGCAGCTGATACCTTATTTTATATCGAGTCATCCGGCATGCACCTTGATGGATATGGCCGAACTTGCGGTGAAAACCAAGGAGTTGGGCTATCATTTGGAGCAGGTGCAGGATTTTACGCCCACGCCTATGACTTTGGCAACCGAAATATATTATTCGGGCTACGACCCGTACACTTTGCAACCTGTGTTTGTGGCGAAAAACAAAGAAGACAAACTTGCCCAGCAACGCTTTTTCTTCTGGTACAAACCCGAAAACCGCCAGTGGGTGAAGCAAACGCTTCGCAAAATGGGCAAAGCCGACTGGATAAACCGACTATACGGAAATTAATGATGGAACTCAATCGCGATATAGTATTAAAAAAGGTGTTGCGCTACTGCGCCTATCAAGACCGGTGCACGCTGGAGGTGAGAATGAAGCTCGCCACTTTCGACATACCCGATTCCGACAAGAAAACAATCATGCAACTTATTGTGGATGAAGGCTATATCGACGATGAACGTTATGCTTCCACTTTTGTGAGAAGCAAGATTCACTTGAAAAAATGGGGAGTGAATAAGATAAAAATGGCGTTGAAAATGAAAGGCGTCAGCGATGAAATCATCTCCAATGCCTTATCGGAAATCGACCCTGAAATTTATCGTGAAGAGTTGATAAAAGTTTTGAATGCCAAGAAAATCAACGAATCAGACCCATATAAACGTAAAGCAAAATTGGCTCAATACGCCATGCAAAAAGGGTATGAGCCAACTTTGGTTTGGGATGTTATCCGTAGTTTTTAGAAGCACCAGGAGTAGCCAAGCTTGATGAATAATCCGACCATAGAGCCGAGAGCGGCATGCTGTTCAAGGAAAACTCTGTTGCGCTTATTAATCTGATACTCAGCGCCGAAACCGAGATTTAAACCTCCACCGAGTCTGAACATCCTATCGAGTCGGTCGGTGTAAAAATATTTGTAGCCGTCGTCAAGGTAAACATAGTCATCAACACCGTCGTCTTCTGTATTCTGAATTTCTCCCAACGTGACAAGGTCATACACTGCACCTACTATTTTTTTCGCGTTTGAATAACCCACCGTCACATAAAAACCAGCTATCAGATAAATATGGAAATTTTCTCTGCCGAATATGAAATTGGCGTTGAAGCTAAGGTCGGCACGTCTTCCCCAGGCAATTGTGCCTGTCTTCGTAAGGTCGTTTCTGTCGACAGTTCTCTTTTGGGCTCTATTTGATGAATAAAAATAATAGTTGCCATCGATGGTGAAGCGCAGATTGTTGGTGTAGTTGTAAGAAAACCTCGCACCGATACCAGCCTTTGTCAATGAAAATGGAAGCTGTACTGAGACAGCGTGTTTCGGAACATTAAGCTTGGTGGGTTCTTGTGCGTTTACTGTTGAAACTCCCAACAAAAGCATAATAAATGCTGTGAAAAGTAATTTTTTTGCCATAGTTGTTGTGTTTGGATATACAAAATATTTAGTTGGTGCAAAGTTACAATTTTGTTTTTAAAAATTGAAAAAAAATTCATATTTTTGCATTCGAATTCATTTTGTGTAAAAAAGTACTTTATTTATGAAGAAACTGTTTCTAACTTTAATAACGATTTTAAGTTGCTTCGCCCTGATGGCGCAGGAGTCAGAGAAAAAAGGATTCTTCCTGTTCAGAAATTACGACAAAATAACTTACGATTCGACATATATCGGACGTCCTGTCGGCACCAAGTGGACGTTTAAGTTGAGGACTATGACTCTGATACAGAAATTTTACACCACAGGCGATTATCAAGACACAAAATTTGAATCAACACTTAGTACCGGATTGAAGCCGAAACTCAACATTCAGGTGGGTTATAAAGGTGTTGCCATTGGTGGAGGTATCAGTTTTAAAAAGCTTAAGGGCATAAAAGATCAGGATTTCGACGTAAAACTGAATATGTATGGCAAGAAATTCGGTTTCGAGCTTAGCTTGAGCGGTATCCTAAGCCTGAGCGGCAAGTATACTTTTGACGTTCCCGGCATGTCGGAATTTCCTCTTATCTATGACAATGATACAATTTATATTCCTTTGCCTTTAGAATTGGATGTTCCGGAAGGAAAGGTGTCACAAACCGTATTTAATTTCAATTTTTACTATGCCATAAACAATAAGAAATTTTCATATCCGGCGGCGTACACACAGATGTTTATTCAGAAAAAGAGCGCCGGCAGTTTGCTTGTCGGAGGTGAATTTCATGTGAATGCCATTAATATCGGCGACACTCTGTCGGGCGACCAACTCTTTAAATTTCAAAACGTGACGTATGGCTTGGGTGTCGGATACGCATACAATTTTGTGCTGTTCAAAAAAATGCTCATACACTTGTCGGCTCTTCCATATATTGTGATTAATAGCAGAACTGTGGTTAATAATTATATGGAGGATGACTACGTGGCGAGTTCTGATTTTCCTGAATTGTTCATAGCATGCCGTGGAGCCCTTGTGTATAATTTCAACCCTAGATGGTTTGCCGGCGCGACGACTCAGCTTAATTGGACGAATTTCAGTAACAATAAATTGATAACGACCAATAGTCAATGGCAGATATTTGCCTTTATCGGAATTCGATTGTGATGGTTCGTCATTCAATTGGTTTATTGGACGCTTAACAGCGTCCTTTTTTTTTACGCCCCGAGAGGGGGCGGCTTTATAGTTCTTTTCCCTTGATGGAAAAGGAACCAAAAGATCAAGGCCCGAATTATCGGCCGCCCCTGCAGCCGTCCTAAGACGGTGATCCTCATGGCGGGGAGTGCTTCTTCCAGAAGCAAACGACTAGGCGCCCCGCATTGAGTATCAGCCGCTTAGTCCGGCTTTTGGGCCACCGCTGCCCCGCGATTCGGGCCAGCCCGCCCGCACCGCAGAGCGACCTGGGGGCGAAGCCAAGATAAATAATTACTTTTTTCAAAAAATTTTGATTTATGCCAAATTATTTCTAATTTTGCAATGTAAAACAAACATTATAAGATAGAAATAGAAGAGTAAATAATATTACATAACATAGCGTTTGCTATTTGTTCCGGCCTGTCTGAAACGTAGGAAATTTCAAAGGAAAAGAACGACAAAAGCAGATGCTCGTATCAAAGCGAGCATTTTTGTCTATTCTTTCCCGGCATCCTACGGCCGCAGACAGGAGACGAGGTGCTCGCCTCCTTTTTTATATGGTCGTAGGATAGTCGATAAGGTGGGGATTCGTGGCAAATTGCTAAAAATTTAAGAAATTAACAAATAGCAAATGCCCGAAAGCACCCAAGTGAAATCCAAAAAGCGGGTGGCTGACCATGGTGAGGTGTTTACCAACCCGCGCGAGGTGAACGCGATGCTCGATTTGGTGAAAGACGAGTCGGAACGCATCGACAGCCGTTTCCTTGAACCCGCATGCGGCGACGGCAATTTCCTTATCGAAATTCTTCGCCGAAAAATGAATACCGTGGCGACACGCTACAGCCGCAATACATCCGAATTTCAGAAATACACATTACAGGCAGTCAGCAGCGTATATGGCATTGAATTGCTGCCCGATAATGCCGAACAATGCCGGAATCGTTTGTTCGAATACATTGTAGAGACGTTTCCCGAAACGTCTCAAAAAACATATGATGGTTTTCACAAAAACCTCCGTTACCTCCTCAACCGCAATATAGTTCAAGGCGATGCCCTGACATACACCGCTGCCGACGGCAAACCTATTGTTTTCAGCGAGTGGACATTCATTGGCGACAAGGTGCAACGACGCGATTTTCAGTTCGATTTTCTGGTTAAGAAAGAACACCAGTATTCTCTGTTTGACGAGCAGGGCGAGGCTCAGCATTTCGATGAGCCGGTGCGCGAGTTTCCATTAGTACATTATACAAAAATCTACAGCTATGAAACCAAATAACGTTCATGTCACCGACATCCTCAACTGCTTGGCAAATCTTAGCAGTGACGAGGTTTTTACATCGCCTGAACTTGCCAATAAGATGCTTGATCTGTTGCCGCAAGAGCTGTTCAGCAATTCGAAAACGACATTTCTCGACCCGTGTTGCAAAAGCGGTGTGTTTCTGCGTGAGATAGCGAAACGCCTGTTGAAAGGTTTGGAAAAAGAAATCCCCGACCTTCAAAAACGCATCGACCACATTATGAGTAAGCAGCTGTTTGGCATCGCGTTGACGCGACTCACGGCCGAAATGGGACGACGCACGCTTTATTGCGCCAAGAAAGCCGATGGCAAATATTCAGTGGCTACATGTTTTAATGACGAGCAAGGCCATCTGCGTTACATGCGCTGTGAGCATAAGTGGGAAAATGGAAAGTGCAAGAAATGTGGCGCTAACCAAGTCCAATACGACCGCGATGAAACTGGTGAGAACTATGCTTATCCATTCATTCACAAGAGTATAAATGAAATATTTAATAAAAATATGCAATTTGACGTAATTATTGGAAATCCGCCGTATCAGATGGATGATGGTGGAGGTACTGGAGATAGTGCTAAACCTTTATATCATCTTTTTGTTGAACAGGCAAAACTATTGAAACCTAAATATTTGATAATGATCACCCCTTCCCGATGGATGAAAGGAGGGAAAGGACTAGATGATTATAGGCAGATTATGCGTTCGGATACAAGAATAAGGTATATCTTTGATTATGAAGATGCTTCAAAATGTTTTCAAGGACTTCATATTGATGGCGGCGTTAGCTATTTCCTATGGGATTCTAGTTATAACGGTCCTGTGGATTATTGCTACCAATCGTTGGATGGCGAGACCCATCGTTCTTCTCGATACTTAAAAGTTGATTATTCAGATTTGATAGTTAGAGATCCAAGGCAGATTTCGATTATTAGAAAGGTTTCCAAACAAAGGGTAGATTCATTCAGTAAGATAGTTTCAACAAGAAAACCTTATGGAATTGCGACAGATTTGTTTAATGCTCCTGAAAATTATCCTCAAAGTCAACTTTCTGAAAGTCCATTTCCGAATTCTGTGAAAATATTTGGAGTTAAAGGTAACAAAGGTGGTGCAAAAAGAGTTGTCGGATTTGTTTCTAGTAAATTCCCTTCACAGGCGATAGATGAAATCAGAAAGTTCAAAATTTTCTTTTCTTATGCGTACACTACTACCGCTACAGTTCCACCACAGCCTATTCTTGCAAAACCAAATGAAATAGCGACTGAGACATTTTTGAGAATTGGTCCATTTGAAAAAGAGTATGAAGCAAGTAATTGCCTATCATACATTAAAACCAAATTTTTTAGAGCACTTTTGTTCTTTAATCGTGGTCAGAAAAATGCTTCTACAAGAACCTTTGAACTAATCCCTCTCCAAGATTTTTCTCATCCTTGGACTGATGAGATGTTGTACAAAAAATACAATTTGGATAAAGACGAGATAGCATTTATTGAATCGATGATAAAACCGATGGAATAGCAGTGTTTTTTGCTCTTTGACATGATGAAGACTGAAAAAATTTCACATATATGTTAAATATGTGAAAAAAAGTGTTATCTTTGCATCGTTATTAATTGAGTGGTTATGAAAGAAGTAAGTATTAAGACGTTGGAGCAGACGGATAAGGCGGTGACGATTGAGAAAAATGTAATTACCGGAATCGAAGGAAAAGTTTTTCAATTATCATGAAAACAGATAACCATACAAAGATTTATTCACCAATTTTAAAAGAGGCGTATGATCCAATTACACCTCAAGAGAGAGCATCGTTTGAATTAAATTTCAGTATATCTGAAAAGATATACAAAACATTGAATGAAAAGGGATTGAGCAAAAGAGATTTGGCTCGTCTCACAGGTAAAAAAGAGTCGGAAGTTTCAAGATGGTTTGCATTTGGACATAATTTTACTTGCAAAACCATTGCGTTGATTCAATTGGCATTGGGCGTGTCTATTATAGAAATCGCTCATTAAACGAATCGGTCTTCATCGTGTCAATTAACAATGTAATTGATTGTTAATAAACATATAATGAAGACTCAAAAAGAAATTCTTCCGGAACACAGGCGGTTTACACCGCAGATTTATGCTTACAGCGATAGCCATTTCCCGGGTCAACTGAAGATCGGCGACACCACCAGGGAGGATGTGAATATACGTCTCGAGGAGCAACATCCAATTATCACTCCAGGAAAGACGTATAAATTGGAATGGTATGCACCGGCCTTTTATGCAGATGGCAGTGGTGAGCATTTTCGCGATCATGCTGTGCATGAATGTTTGCGTCGTAACGGCTTTAAAAACACTGCAGGCGAGTGGTTCCGTTGCAAAGTCGAAGATGTCAAAGCGGCTTATTTGGCTGTTAAGCACCGTCGCCAGATGGAAACCCAGCGTACGCTCGACTTTCCGATGCGAGATGAGCAAGCTTGGGCAGTGCAGAAGACTTACGACTATTTCACACAGACACCTCATGGTAAAGACGAACCCCTTCATTTTCTTTGGAATGCAAAAATGCGTTTCGGCAAGACTTTCACCACATATCAGTTGGCTAAAAAGATGAAAGCAAAGCGTGTGCTGGTGCTTACATTCAAACCGGCGGTGGAAGGCGCATGGCGAGATGACCTTTTGCAACAT
The DNA here is from genome assembly GCA_017616735.1 of Bacteroidales bacterium. Taxonomy (GTDB): domain Bacteria; phylum Bacteroidota; class Bacteroidia; order Bacteroidales; family F082; genus Limimorpha. Next base: position 4,023 of record JAFZXP010000018.1, on the reverse strand, counting down.
ATCGACTTCGAAGGTTGGCAGTTTTTCAGCAGTCGCGATGGAGGTTCGCCGGAAGAATTGCTGCAAGACAAACCTATTGTTTGTTTCGGCTCGTTTCAGGATTATCTTGGCAAAAGCAAGTCGGGAGGAATTAAGCCGAAAAACGAGTGGGTACATGGCATTAATTGGGATCTGATAGTGCTTGATGAGTATCATTTCGGAGCATGGAATGAGAATGCCAAAACATTGTTGGACATCGGTGAAGGCTCGTCGAAAGAGGAACTGATGGAGATGAACGACATCTTGCAGGAAGACGGTTATGACACCATCAGCGGTAAGCTTTTCGATGAGGATCAGATGCCAATCACGGGCAGTTATTATCTTTATCTGAGCGGAACGCCATTCCGTGCTATCGCAAATGGTGAGTTTTTGGAAAATCAGATTTTCAACTGGACATATCAGGACGAACAGGATAAGAAAGAAAAATATCAAGGCAAACCTAATCCGTATCTTGAGTTGCCAACAATGGTTATGATGACATATCAAATGCCCAACGATCTAGGCCAATTGATTGAACAATACGATATGGATGAGTTTGACCTGAACGAGTTTTTCAAAGCCGATGGGAAGGGAAAGAACGCTCGTTTTGTGCATGAAAATGCTGTGCAAAAATGGCTTGATATCATCAGAGGTAAAGCTTCAATCTTCAACGATAACAGTTCACCACTTAATGAGCCTCCTGCATTGCCATATAACGACAGACGATTGCTTGACCTTTGCAACCATTCGATGTGGTTTATGAGCAGTGTGGCATCGTGCGATGCGATGGAAACCCTTTTGCGTCGTCCGGCCAACAATTTTTATCAAAACTATACAATAGTAAATTGCAGCGGTTCCAGTGTGGGAACGGGTTTGGAAGCTTTGGAACCAGTCAAAGATGCCATGGGCGACAATCCTGTATTGACGAAAACCATCACTCTTACTTGTGGAAAACTTACCACTGGAGTGACAATCAAGCCACTGTCGGCGATTTTCATGCTGCGTAACTGCTCGTCGCCCGAAACCTATTTCCAGTCGGCGTTTCGTGTGCAGTCGCCATGGGTTGTTGAAGGCGAAAACAAGAGTAAAATAATACAGAAGCAGACGTGCTATGTGTTCGATTTTGCACCGAATCGCGCTTTGAGGCAAGTGGTTAGTTACGCTAACCGGTTGAATACCGATATTCATAAAAACGCCACACAAAAAGTTGGAGATTTCATAGATTTTTTGCCAATATTACAATTTGATGGCAGCAGCATGCAGATTGTAAATGCTACGGAAATCCTTGATTTTGTCGATAATGGCACTACTGCAACGCTTTTGGCACGACGTTGGAACAGTGCGACTTTGGTAAATGTTGACAATTTGACTTTAAGAAGAGTGTTGAACAACAAGGCGGCTATGGAAGCCATAATGAAAATTGAAGGTTTCCGCGCTTTGGGTGGCGATATTATCGAAACAATCGTCAATAAATCAGAGAAAATCAAGAATTTGAAGCGAAAAGGCGACGATATCACTCCAAAAGAGAAGAAACAACTGACTGATGAGGAAAAGGAATACAAGAGCAAGCGTCGGCAGGTACAGGAAAAACTGATGAAATTTGCCACTCGTATACCTATTTTCATGTATCTTACCGATTTTCGCGAGGAGGCCTTGACCGATATAATTCGCAAGCTTGAACCGGAGTTGTTCTTGCGCGTCACGTCGCTGACCATTCCAGACTTTGAATTGCTGGTTTCGCTTGGAGTTTTCAATAGCGATCAGATGAATGATGCCATTTTGAAATTCCGCCGTTACGAAGACAGCTCGTTGGAATACACTGGAGTTAACCGTCATGAAGACGATGAGTATGTTGGTACATTCGAAAGCCGTATCCGTAAAGATGAAACACGGCTTATAGTTGCGAAGTAGGAAAGAAAAATTGTGCGTGGGCCCGGCCCGAATCGCGGGGCAGCGGTGGCCAAAAAGACGAGATAAGGCGCTGATACTCAAGCGGGGCGCTTAGTCGTTTGCTTTCGAAGAAAGCACTTCCCGCGTTGAGGATCACAGCCTTAGCTCGGCTGCAGGGTGGTTCCGATTATTTCGGGCCTTGACTTTTTCAGTTCCTTTTTTGTCAAGAAAAAAGGAACAAGAAATCGCCATATAATGGCGTAAAATGCTAAAAATTTTTAACATAATCTATCATATTATTACTATTTATGTTAAAAATTGTTAAAAATCAAAAACCAAAGATTTTTTACTATATTTTTGCAGAAGAATAAAAATTTTTCATAAAAACTCTTGACAAGTAATAGTATTATTACTATTTTTGCCGAGAACTAAAAAACTGAATTTATGAAGGTGGTTAAAGTTAGTTTAATTATTAAAAAATTGATAGCAAAAGGTTGGTATATCGATCGTCAAAAAGGTAGTCACCGACAGTTTAAACACCCAGAAAAATCTGGAGTTGTTACGGTTAATGGAAAACCAAGTGATGATACTTGGGGGTTTGAATTGAAAAGCATTGAAAATCAATCTGGAATAGAGTTTTAATATGGAAAAAGTCATCATTTCAACATCGAAAACAGAAAACGGATTCAGCGCCAGCTGCGAATTGCTACCGGGCTGGGTGGTTGCATTTACAGGCAATTTTTCCGATTTTGCTAAATATGTTCAGGAAAGTATCGATTTTTATATCGAATGTGCAAAAGCTGATAAGAGAGATTATCCAAAAGTTTTTGATGGTCAATATGTCCTTGAATATCAAATGAATATTCAAACACTTTTGTATTGTTATGATAAAATTATCACCAGAGCGGCTTTGTCAAGATTAACAGGTATCAATGAAAGACAACTTGGGCATTATATCTGCGGAAGAAGCCATCCTATGAAAAAACAACAGGATAAAATTGTCAATGCGCTTCATTCTTTGGGTAAAGAATTGCAGTTGGTTACGACGTGATGAAAAAATTACTAATTTTGCAAAAAATTTGAATCTTTAAATTAAAGAATTACACCTTATATTAACATGGTCACTTTAGACAGCATAAAAGAACTGAGTAAGAGGATTGATGCCTTGAGGAGGTATCTTTGACATCGACACCAAACTGTCGAAAATAGCTGAATTAGAAGAGAAAACGAAAGCCGACGGTTTTTGGGACGACCCGAAAAACGGCAAGGTAATAATGCGCCAGATCAAAGACGTGAAAAGCTGGGTGACGGCGTACGACGAGATCGTGAAAAACAACGACGACCTCGGCGTTTTGTACGATTTTGCCAAGGAAGGCGAGGCCACGGAAGAAGAGGTCGATAAGCAATACGCCGATGTCATAAAACTAGTGGAAGACCTTGAGTTCCGCAATATGCTTCATGACGAGGCAGACTCGATGAGCTGCGTGCTGAAAATCAACGCGGGCGCGGGCGGAACAGAGTCGCAAGACTGGGCCGAGATGCTGATGCGTATGTATATGCGCTACGCCGAGGCTCATGACTACAAGGTGAGAATCAGTAATATTTTGGAAGGCGACGATGCCGGCATCAAGTCAGTGACCATGGAAATCGACGGCGACTACGCCTACGGTTACCTCAAAGGCGAGAACGGAGTGCACCGCCTCGTGCGCGTGTCGCCATTCAACGCCCAAGGTAAACGAATGACGTCGTTCAGCTCGGTGTTTGTGTCACCATTGATCGACGATACCATCGAAATCGTTATCGACCCGTCACGCTTGACATGGGATACTTTCCGAAGCGGCGGCGCTGGCGGTCAGAATGTGAACAAGGTGGAGTCGGGAGTGCGTTTGAGATATCAATACAAAGACCCTTACGATGGTCACGAAGAGGAGATTCTGATTGAAAACACCGAGACGCGCGACCAGCCGAAAAACAAGGAAAACGCTTTGCGACTGCTGAAATCGCAGCTGTACGACAAGGAGTTGCAGCACCGCATGGAGGAGAAAAACAAAATCGAGGCGTCGAAGAAAAAGATTGAGTGGGGCTCGCAGATCCGCTCTTACGTGTTCGACGACC
>JAFZXP010000017.1 GCA_017616735.1 Bacteroidales bacterium | reverse complement strand
CCCATTGATTATCAACTTTCTTTGCAGTCGATTTTGTTCCTCTCGAGTCGCTGCCAGCTGTCTCCTCGGTGAGACCGAAGCCCCATAGATGGTCTTTACAGAGTTTCGGGAGATATTTCTCTTTCTGTTCTTTTGTTCCGTAATCTTTGATAGGGCCGATACCGAGCGAGTTGTCAGCCGCTATGGTAGCTGCCGTAGAGCCATCGACACGAGCAAGTTCCTCAACAGCAATGATATACGACAAAGTGTCAAGTCCTTGTCCGCCGTATTCCTGAGGCACGCACATGCCGAGAAGTCCGAGTTTGCCCATCTTCTTGGTCAGCTCGACGTCGAATTTCTCGTGCTCGTCGTTGAATGCCGCCACCGGTTTCACCTCTTTTTCAGCGAACTCACGGACTTTCGCGCGCAATTCAATTTGTTTTTCTGTCAATCCGAAATTCATATTCCAAGTTCAATTAAAACAGTTTTCGTATCTACTTTTTCACCTTCTTTAACATTGATTTTCAAGACTTTAGCATCGCCTTTCGCCACAATGTTGTTTTCCATCTTCATAGCCTCAACTATGCAAAGGATAGTGCCGTAATGCACCTCGTCGCCTTCTTTTACGTTGATTTTCATCACGTTACCAGGCATTGGCGAGAAGAACTTCATATCGTCGCCAGCCACGTCGGTGTGCGAATAATCACGCATATCGTTTAGCTGGTCGTCGCGACGGCAGATGAAATCCAAGCCACGCAGATGCACGCAGTAGTCGTGATGCGGAGTCTGCGACACAAACACAGGCTCGGTGCGGCCGTTGATAATAACCTTTTGAACCTCGCCATTCTGCGAAAGCATTACAGAATAAGGCTTTCCGTTGATGACGCACTCGAGGTTGGTACTCGAAAGATGATTGATCTGCACCTTCATCGACTCGCCTTCCACCGTTACGTTCAGCGACATCTGAAAACGCCAGTAACCTATTGAGTTCCAGACGTTTGCAGTATCCTGACGGTTGTTGAAATCGTGGAAGAGGAACAACGCAGCCACATCTTCTTTCTTGATGTTTTGGCGAGCCTGACGCATGGTCTCAACCAGCTCATCCTGATGCTTCCCACAATAGGAAGTGTCAATTTTATTATTTGTAAAGTCTTGATTATCAATGATACTTTGCAGATAAGGGATATTCGTCTTCTCAGTCTGAACTATATATTCCTTCAACGCTCTGCGAGTGATTTCGATGGCTTCATCGCGGGTTTTGCCGAAGCAAATCAGCTTGGCGATCATCGGGTCGTAGCTATCGCTGATGGTACACGGACCGTCGATGCTGCTGTCGATACGCACGCCACGCATTTGAGGCTCGTGATAGAGTGTCACCTCGCCGGCAGCCGGAAGGAAATTATTCTCCGCATCCTCAGCATACACACGGCATTCTATGGCATGGCCCTTGTCTTGAATCATATCCTGAGTCCAGCCCATCTCCTTGCCACGGGCGATGCGAATCTGCTCCTCGACGATGTCGATTCCGGTACGCTGCTCCGTGACAGGATGCTCCACCTGAATTCGGGTGTTCATCTCGAGGAAATAGAAGTTGAGATCTTTATCGACCAAAAACTCCACAGTGCCAGCGTTCTTGTAACCCACTGCTTTACAAAGGTTTACTGCAGTATCGCAAATCGCCTGACGTTTCTCGGGAGTGAGTGTCGGCGACGGCGATTCTTCGATGATTTTCTGGTAACGACGCTGCACCGAGCATTCGCGTTCGTAGAGATGAATCACGTTGCCGTAATGGTCGGCAAGCACCTGCACCTCGATGTGGCGTGGGTTCTCGACATATTTCTCGACGTAAACCTCGCCGTCGCCGAAGTATTTCTGTGCCTCACGCGACGCTTTTTCGAGCTCGTCACGCAAATCTTCTTTACTGCGGACGATGTGCATGCCTTTTCCGCCTCCGCCTGCCGCTGCTTTTATCAGCACAGGATATGGAAGTGCCTCGGCCTGCTTCATGATGTCGTCCATGGTGCCGGTAACGCCAGTAGTCACTGGTATTCCGTGCGACTTGGCAAACTCGCGAGCAGCTATTTTGTTACCCATCAGGCGCATGGTGTCGGCATCCGGACCGATGAAGATGATGTTGTTATTAGCGCAAGCCTCGGCCAGTTCAGGACTTTCTGACAAAAAACCGTAACCAGGATGAATGGCGTCGGCGCCAGTATCCAAAGCCGCGTCGATAATCTTCTGAATATTGAGGTAAGTATCTTTAAGCTGGCCGTTGCCGAGAGGGCGAGCCTCGTCAGCCATACGGCGGTGCAATGCGTCGGCGTCGTTGTCAGCATAGATAGCTACCGAGTTGATACTCAGCTTTTTAAGCGTACGCATCACCCTCACCGCAATCTCTCCGCGGCCCGCAATAAGCACTTTATGAATCTTCCTTGAAGGCATAGTTTATAATTCCGTGCAAAAGTACGAATTATTAATTATATATACAAGAAAGGAAGGATAAATATTTTATCACTCGACTTGTCTTACGAGACGGACGGAGTGACCTACTTGTCGTGCATCATCTGACCAAGCATAGCATTTCTTTTTGTCGAAAAACAAGTAATCGATAAAACCCGGTTTACTAGTTTCAATTGAACTAGACCAGTAGCCTCCGTATGGTTCATTTCCTGTACTAAGCATGTGCACAGTAGAACCTTCCCGGTAGCCTCCGGCTGGCAAAAACACACAGCCTTTACTCTCCAAAGCGTTCCAGCCCTCAGTTGTACATTTTGTACGAGTGCTCCATGCATCATTTGTTGTATAAGTATTTATTGTGCCCCAAGTAACGCCTTCCGGAGTAGTACCAATAGTTTTATCAGGGAAAATTATCAGACCATAGACGCCTGTACCGTCGGCATTTATATCTGACATATTTATTTCTGCCATAGTATAACGGGCATTAGTTGTCCCGTTCACAGTAGAGGCATTACGAGCATTTAACAAATCATACCATTCTTGTACTGTCATCGTACGCCATGTTCCTGGTTCATCTGTGCCTATAGTCAAACCACCCCAGTCTTTAAAGTCTCCATCATAGGTTGCATTGCTATAGGTGGAAGGATTATCATGATCAAAGCTATTAAAGCTATTATTTATGCCGTAATAGGTATTATCGGTACTCCAGCCAAACAAATCAACAGCACCATTTGCCGACACTGTTCCGTTACCGTTGACATTATTATTTGCGGTATTGTCACCAATATAGTCATATTGGTTGCTGGCAAACGACCAAGTCCAGGTTACACCAAGGTTTGAAGTAGTTGCCTGCAGGTTGCCTGGCGAGAAAGTGACAATATGGTCTTTTGCCTTAAACAACGCAGGGACATTTGATATTGTTACACCAGTTGTTATATAGTCGTTATTATTAATCTCCCATGGTGTCGTCGGTAGCTCAATATCAGATTCATATCCTGCTATCGACACTGTTGGCGGTGTGGAAACAGTTTGAGGCAGCAATATTGCCCATTTCTCGGTTAATCCGTTTGAATAAAGTGTTACTTCTCCTGTGGTTTCAGTTGGTGTTATGGTTTCATTGGCGAAGTCGAGGGTTGCTTCTGTAACCAAACCGGTGATTTTTACTTTTGCATTGACACCTTCAGGGCAGTTAAATTTCACCAAAGCACATTTGTTCTCCAACCAACATGAATATGAAGTTATTTCGTGATCGTACTTAATTGTTGAGTGCCCACATGATAGTAATGGTAGTGTTCTTTGATCATCTAGCTCTAAATCATAAGTTGTTCTACTCGCGTTAAAAGACCAATAATTAGTATTACTTGGATTCTTAAAGGCATAATAACTCACACAATAGAAATACAGATAATCATCTTCACTTGTTGGACTTATTTCACCGATAAAACGTTTGCTTGCTTCATTATAAATCAATTGACCACAATACTTACCATTGTTCCCTACATAAATTCTGTCTCCATTGGTATAAGTTACCATACCATCTGCCACATTTATGTTATGTTTGGAACCGTTATTAACGTTAAGGGTTATGCGTACGCCTTCGGTCACATCAATAGTATCAACGTTCTTTTTGCAACTTGTCATGCCAAGAATTAGCGCGAATGCCAACAACATCGTAGTGTTTTTACGCGAGCGTTTGCGGCGCAAAACAGCATAACCAGCGCCTGCAGCAGTCAAAATGAGGAGTCCGCTCCCGAGAGGCCCTGGAACAGGCTGCCCAAACTGCTGATTGTTGAGACCGTTCACACCGACCAGAATTTCCCATCCATCACGAGTGCCGTAATTATTCATATCAATGTGAAAAAAACCATCACTCTGAGCAAAAAGCGTTACGGGCAACAAAAGCGTTGCCAAAATGATAGTTTTATAAAGCATTTTTGTTATCATTGCATCTGAATGATTTAGGGATGCAAAAATACAAAGAAAATTAATACGATTATAGAAACCTCGTTATTTTCTTTGCATTTTCATTTATTCCCTCTCCCGAAACGTCACTTTCACCTTATCGCCGAAGGTTTTTCCAATTTGTTTTCTAATGTCTTTGCGAACTCCGATAATGTAACATGGCGTTCCCATCTTCACGATTTGGCCGTCGTAGGGGACACCGTCGAAGGTGGCATGAACAGAGAGGCGACCTTTGCCGAAAAGTGCCTTGATGTCGAATGGCACCTCGACGTAAGCGGCATCCATGTTTTCGTTTTGAAGAATTATTGCGTCAAATTCAAACTGATCAGACATAGGGTTGCAAATTTATAACGTTACATCTCCCCCAGCCTCTTTTCATCTAAACGATAAATCGTCCACTCGTCCATTGGTTTGGCGCCCAATGATTTGTAGAAGTCGATTGAGGGCTGATTCCAGTCGAGGCACACCCACTCCATGCGGCCGCAGTGGCGCTCTTTGGCGAGACGAGCGAGGTAGAGCAATAATGCCTTTCCGTAGCCTAAACCGCGTTTTTCAGGGATGACAAACAAGTCTTCGAGATAGAGTCCTTTACGACCGACGAAGGTGCTGAAGTTGTGGAAAAACAAGGCAAAACCGACAGGCACGCCATCCTCACAACCGAAAACGACTTCGGCATCGTGCTTAACGAATAATGAATCATAAATGGTCTCAGGAGTTGCTTCAACTTCGTCGATCATTTTCTCATAAACCGCGAGTTTCTTGATGAAGTCTAGTACTAATGCGGCTTCATCTTCGCGAGCAGGACGTATTTCGAATTTCGGCATTTTACTTGATATTTAATGTGTTAATCGCCTTTAAAACCATCTCTTCCATAGTGAAATAGGTGTCAGGGTTCGGATGACAGCCATCGCCGCTGAGAGCTTTAGGCAGACCAAGGTTTTCGTCAGCAAGAGCGGCATGATAATCGACATAAACGATGTCGTTATTTTGGGCGTATTCTTTCAAACTTTTGTTGATATTGACGATAGTCTGACCAGGGTTCAAAATTTCCTTTCTCCAAGGAAATTCAGAGCATGGCGGTATCGAACTGATTATCGGGGTGATGCCGTTGGCTTTGGCAAGATTGCACATCGCGATGATGTTTTCAACCACTTTTTCAGGCTCCACATAGAAATCGTTGTGCGCCACATCGTTGGTGCCAGCCATGATAACCACGGCTTTCGGATGAAGCTCGATAACATCGGCTGTGAAACGGACCAGCATCTGCGACGAGGTCTGCCCGCTTATGCCTCTGCCACAGAAGTTATTGTCGCTGAAGAAGTTGGGATGATAATATATCCAATTTTCGGTTATCGAATTACCCATAAAAACCACATCCGGATAATTACCGCTTGCCTTGATTTGCTCATTATCGGCCTTGAACCTGTTGAAACCGAACCAATCCTGCGAAAAACCAAAATAAGACATCATTAAAAATGCAATTAAATAGACTTTTTTCATAATTTTCAAATTTACATGGCAAATATACAAAAAATCAAAATAAGGCAAATTTATTTATATCTTTGCAATCTAAACATTGAGAAATGAACGCTAAGCACCGCATACTTTTTGTCTGTCACGGGAATATCTGCCGCAGCCCGATGGCGGAGTATATCTTGAAGGATATGGTAGAAAAAGCTGGACGTGCCGATGAGTTTGAGATTGCGTCAGCTGCCACATCGACCGAGGAAATTGGCAATGACCTCTACCCTCCGGCGAGACGGACTTTGTTCAAACACGGCATAAAATACGGTTATCGGCACGCACGGCAAATCACAATGGACGATTATCGCCATTATGACCATATCATCGCGATGGATGAGAATAATTTGCGAAATCTGCAACGGCTTCTAGGTGATGATGTCGATGGAAAAATCTCGCTAATGATGGATTACGCCGGCAAGCACCGCGATGTGGCCGATCCGTGGTATACCGGGGATTTTGAGAAGACTTATAATGATATAATTGAAGGATGCGAAGCGTTTCTGAAAGCATTTTTATAGGACGGGGCACCTTATTTCTCTATAAATTTCTTCATTCTTTCCTGGGCATCCACTCCCATTCTCTCTTTCGCGATGAGTGCCGATGTCAAATTAAAGACATCACTATATGGGTTGTCATGTCCAGCAACTGAACGGATTAACTGCTTGCAATCTCTAATAGCCGCAGGCGATGCCGAAAGATAGCTCTCTGTGTAGAAATCCAGGCGTTTGTTGAGTTCCTCCATTGTGCCTACGTAGTTCACAAGGTTGAATTGCAATGCCTCTTGAGCTGTGAATTTACGGCCGCTCAGCATGGTGTCGCGAGCCATAGTCTCACCGCAACGGGCAATGACGAAAGGCGAAATCGTGGCCGGAGTGAGTCCCAGTTTCACCTCGCTGAAGGCAAAAACAGTATCATTTTCAGCTAAAACCACATCGCAAGCCGCGATAATGCCGTTGCCGCCTCCGATAACGTGACCGTGAACCAGCGCAATAACTGGAGTGTTGCAGAAATAGATGGTCTTAAACAGCTTCGAGAGCTTATTGGCGTCATCCAGATTCTGTGCATAGCCATATTT
>JAFZXP010000016.1 GCA_017616735.1 Bacteroidales bacterium | reverse complement strand
TGGCGAGGGTTGCCAGCTGCTGTGAGCTTGCCGATTTGTTTCCATTTAAGATTAAATTGCTGAGCGTTTTTTACAATGTCGGCAAAGCATTCCTTTAAATATTTCCTTTCGTTGATAGGATTGCCAAAGGCTACAAGAACAGTGGCATTTGGGTGTTGGCTAAAAACTTCAAGAATGTGATGGAGGTTTTGTTGATGAATGTTTTCATCCATTTGCTCTGGAAGATTCTGCGGATTTGTTGAGCGATATGGATAAACATTTATCATCAGAAAACCATTGAAATTGTTGCGACTTACATAACCTAACACACGTCGGATTGTAGCATCAGGAACACGGTCGTTGGCTGTGCTGGGATTGACTCCAATGACGATTAAGGGATTGGAATTGTCATAGCCCAACACGAAGCGAAGGGTGTTGTCGGGAGAGTTGACGTATGTGTTGATGGTGTAGGGCATTTTTGGATTAAATTTCCAATTTTACAAACTATAATAGTATTTCTTGATAAGTTCCGTCATTTTTGCACGACGGGCTTCAAGGAATTCTGCATAGTTGGTGTGATCCATATCGAGGATGCTGACTGGGATGCAGTTGTCTTCAAGATTCTGAATAAACTCAGCTTCACTCTTGATCGATTTGAAAGTTGTGTCTTCAGAACTCTTGATTGCATCGAGAGCTTCGTTCAAATAAACCTTTGGTGCTTTTTTACCAATCTTGATGTTGATAGGGGTGTCGAGATAGGCATAGTTGGCCACTTGGTTGTATTCATGCTTATCATAACCGTTGTCAACGAGATATTGCTTAGGAAAAATGTGGTGAATGTCACCGCCGAGGTTCACCAGCTCGCCAACAGGAATGTGTGATAGCAGAGAATCTTTTTTGAAGAAGTTTTGAGCTGCAAGAAATACCTGATAAGTTGGGTTTATTGATGACACGAAGGTTAAATTCTGGTTTAATTGAATGTTCCAGAAATTATCTGAAAGATTAGCATCCTCAATTGCTTTGAGCGTTTCTTTTACACCATTTTCACCTATTGCTCGAATGTCTTTCGCAAAAGCGGTTTCAGGTGATGCACTATATCGACCTGTGAGAACTGAAAGGACATACCAACGTTGCACAAGGCTCTTAATCTCGTCGACAGGTATTTCTTTGGATTCCTGTAAAAGCAAATAAATAGCATAAGCAAAGTCGATGGCCATTACTGAGTTTACAAGTCTCTTGGAGGTGAAACCTGCTGAGCGAATTGCCAACATGAATTGCGAGAAATTGTATCCATTGATGACATTATTAACACCAGCTTCAAGATCTTGATAGGTGGTTTCAACAATTTCTTCTTTGAACTCACGAGTTTCAAAATCACGTCCTGAAAGCATTGCGACAAGGTCGGCTAACTTGGCTCTCTTGCAACGATGCATGAACGCAACACGAAGAACGTCGTCGCATTCCGGGTCATAAACAGTTTCTTTATCATCTTTGAGCCACTCAAGCTTGTTGAGATAGCCTGAGTTGGCGAAAGCGAGGTCTTTCTCTTTGATCTTATTATAGAAAGTGCCATCCTTGCAGAGGTGCGCGAAGTAGTCGATTACTTTGCGCAGGGTGTTACCGCCATGAATTTCATCTGCGGCAATCTTTGACATAACGAAGTCACCTTGGCTAAGAGCGGTGCCCTTTGAATTGATACGGATGAAGATGTCAGTGACGATGTCGATATCAAGCGATGCTTCCAGTTCGATGACGCCAATATTACAATGTTGAAGATTTTTGAGACTTTCCAATATTTTATGTAATTCCTCTTGATCCATTTCAGGATTGTCGGTTACATATTGGTTAATGAATTTAAAGCTTGAGAAGTCTGGCTTAAATAATTCAGCAATATCTGGAATCCAGCGTTTACTTTTGAGGTGAGCTGGTGTTTGGACTGCAAACAGTTCAGCATCTGGGTTGCCCGAAATGGCTGCAAATGGATCAAAAGCAATCTTTACTCGTCCCTCGCTATAGTCATCGAATACAACTGTTTTACCAGCAATGGCAGTCATAAGGGCTGTGATACGCTGCTGGCCATCAATGAGGACTTTCTTTCCTTCGGATAGAGAACCATTTTTAAGCTTTACTGCTGGATTTTTCCAGATGATAATATAGCCGGTAGGATAACCCTTGTATAAGGAATCCATCAAGTCACGAACCTGTGATTTGCGCCAAACAAAAGGACGTTGAATCTCTGGAATGGCAATGTCGTTAGCCTCAATAAGACCAAGAATCTGGCTGATAGCCAGTGGATAATTACTATATTTCGGTTTGTCCATATGCTGATTTTGTTTTTTATTCTTTATCTATTTCTTTCATTAATCTATCAGTTTCTTCAAGAACTGTAATAATTTTGCGGTAATGTGCAATGTCATCAAAAGTCAACTCACGACCCCTGCGGTCTTTAAGCCATTTTTGAGCTGGCTGGTAGCCGCCGATGTAGAAGTTCCAAGCGGTTTCGGGAACATCCTCAAAGCACTGTTCCTTGTTGATCCAAACGTTGCCGCCATTGTATTCGGGTTTATCAACAATGTTGCTACCAGCAGTGTTGAACTGAGCGTGCTTTGTTGTGGGCACTTCCTCCATTAGATGGAGCTTTCGCAACTGGCTGCCGATGGCTGATAAACGATGGTATTCCTCTGCGGTAGTTGGATATGGAATGCGAGGGAAATCAATCTTCAGGAACTCTTTATATTTGGTGCGATATGAAGGCGAATGCAACACAGCATATATGTAATCAAAAAGTACTTCGGGCGTGGTTTCTTCGCCTATTGCGGCGTTGAACTTGTTCCATATTTCCTTGTTGAGATTCGGAACTCGGATTCCTTCATCTTCACTGTAAAGATATAGAGGAAAAACATTGGCATTGTCTTTTGGCGATAATATAGTTTTGTCAGTAATATTACTACTAACAAAAACACAAAATTCATCTCCACGATTAACTCTAATTAGAGTTAGTGCCTGATTGTTCTTGCGAATGAGATGCCGCATTATCTCATATCGAGGATATGAGATAACACCTTTTGATTTTTTTGAGTACAGCACAAATTGTTCATCAAATGGTCGATAAGAAATTCTTTCAATACTGGCATATTTTGCGTTTTCTTTAGCATTAAAATAGCTCCAATCCCTACTATCTTCAATATTATATTTCTGACGAAAATCATGTTCATTTAATGATTGTAAATCATTTAACGTATTTTGGCAGATTTGATAGCTCTCATTTACTAACAGGTAATCTCTGAAAGTTACAATTCCAAAAGCGTTTACTGACATTAATTCATCGACTTTAAACCCTTTCTCATAATCTTCTCGCAATGAAAAATCTTTAGGAATATAGAAGAAATAAGGCTCTATGGGTTTTACCTCAATCCATTTAATGTTTTGAAGATTATTATTATCCAAATAATTATACTTATATTCTTGACATCCCAACAAATCGCTATGAAAAACCTTGCAACTCTTGGTTTTTTGAGGTTTTTTCACAAAGATGTTGATGCTCACACCTGGCATGATGTCAAACACATTTTCGTCCTTTGATCCATCTGGAGCAGTCTCTTTCTTACGGCTGTTGCCATGCAAATCGAGTATATAAATCTCATCAAATTTTTGCATCAACTCTTTGCGCATTTGACGGTGTATGATGCCATCGATGAAGCTATTGTTACAGATAAAAGCTAAAATACCTTCACCAGTTCGACTGATGTATTCTTGCCCAAGGCGGATAAACTTGATATAGTCATCCGACAGAGGTTGGATGTTGCGCTCGTTGAGATCCTTTTTATAGTCGTTGAGCAAACGAACAATGTAATCACTATTGTTAGAACTGCTCACGCTATACGGTGGATTGCCAATCATAACCATCACAGGAGTGTCGCGCTTGATGTAGCTTGCCTCGTTGCTTTCGTTGCTAATGGCTGCTGAAAAGAGTGTGCCAGTATCAGCGTTATGTTCCTCAAGGCTATTGGTAAGATATACATGCAAACGTTTATCACTTTGTTGTGTAAAGCCAGTTTGGTGAAGTACCATGCTGAGTTTGAGATGTGCAATGGTGTAAGATGCCATCATTAGCTCGAAGCCATTTAAGCGAGGAATAAGATGCTGTTCTACATAACTATTCCATGCTCCCCATTGACCTTCCATGTTGGCATGAATCTGGCGAATAACTGTAGCGAGAAAAGTGCCTGTGCCAGTTGCCGGGTCAAGAATCTGTACCCGGTGCATACGTTTCTTTAGTGTTTTGGAGTCGCCTTTCTTGCCAGTATATTGGTCATTAACAACTTCATGTTCAATCATCGAGTTGTCGGCAAGACCCATAGGCAGATTGAAATCGCGTTTTAGAATGTCATCAACGGCTCGCACTATGAAGTCAACTACAGGCTGTGGAGTGTAGTAAACACCACGTTTTGCCCTGGTCTGTGGGTCGTATTGGTTGAGGAAGTCTTCGTAGAAGTGCATCATCGGGTCGTTACGCTTGGTGGATTCACCGAAGTCTTTCATCACTTTTGACATATCGGTGACACGGAAAGCTTCTACAAGATCATCAACAATCCATTCAATACGATTGTCGATATTAAAACCAGCTATATCATTAAAAATCTTACGCAAAAAAGGATTACTCTTTGGTATTAGCGAATTGGCCTCCATTCGAGAAAAATCTTCTGGAGTTTTGTCGTATAAACGAGCTGTAAACAATCCGTAAGCTATTGTTTGGGCATAAATATCAGCAAAAGTCTTGTTGTTAAGGTCATGGATAAGCAGGTCTTTGAAAACCTTCATCTGTTGAGACAATTCAGTGATGCCGTCAGTGTCGTTATCTAAGGCTTGCTCAATAACTTGTGCCAACATTTGAGCTTTGTTTGCCATAACCTTTGCAAGGCGAACTGGTGATGTGATTCTCTGAGGCTTTGAGTTAGCTAATCTTTGAATCATTTGGATAAAAGACTCAACGTTGGACTCTATTGCCTCAATCTTATTACCACGAATCTCAGCTAAACGGACTGCGTCTTGAAAAACACCTCCAATGTAAAGGTGAAAATCGAGGTAGTCAGTGAAGACGATGTTGTCGAGCGAGTTTTTATATCTTTCAAATTGTTCCTTATGCTCGCCGTTGCCGTCAAGGTCCCGGTCGTTTAAGTCTTTGGCTTCAACAAATGCCATCGGAACCTCACCATGAAGGATGATATAATCAGGAGCTCCGCAAGCTATTCGTGCAGGCTCATTAACAACTGTATAGCCTTTGGGGAGCAGTGAAGTTAACAAAACTTGAAAAGACCCACGATATGTGTGTTCGCGAGCTACGCCAGT
>JAFZXP010000015.1 GCA_017616735.1 Bacteroidales bacterium | reverse complement strand
TGTTGTATTTTTGCAGCCCAATTCACGATGCGGGGTGGAGCAGTCCGGTAGCTCGTTGGGCTCATAACCCAAAGGTCGGTGGTTCAAATCCGCCCCCCGCTACTAAAGGAGGTCAAAAGGCCTCCTTTTTTATTTTATCTTTCTCTCAGCCGCCATCAGCACCTCTTTTGTGAGGTTGTCGCTGATGAACGCTACGATATAAAACTCGTCTGCGTTGTAATCATCGCTTACCGTGAATTTCATATTGGTGACAAACCTTCTTCCTGCCTCCATCACGTCTGGTCCCGTCATATCCAGTGGCTTGCCCCATGCTAAGCCGTCGGCGGTGCCTCTAAACACATGACGATGCGTGTATTCGTTGATAAGTCCGCTTGAGCCGATCTGCTTGCCGATGATGTTATCTTCCATCATGCAGACGGTGAGACGTACGTCGTGACTGGCGATATCTTGCAGGATCAACGTGTGAACGCTGACCTTAAGCTCTCTCGTGGCATCGTTGAACTCGGTCTTCACTATGAGTCTGGCAGGGGTGTCTTTAGCTATTGAAGCCGTCACCGACGCCGGCCATGAAGCGTGGCCTTGTACGCCTCCAGTGCGGTTCACCAGGCCGTTAGGGAAAGACTGTATGCCATATTGTTCCCTCCAGACCTCACCGTCGACGGTTCTGAAGTCAGGAAAACCGCCCGACGGGTCTTGATATGTAAAGCCGGAGTTGGGATGCACGCCAAGGATTACGACACTCTCGCCGTACTGTGCTTGTAGATTATTGGCAACCTCAGCAGCATTAGGACAGTTCTGACATTTCACACCTGTGAAGTCTTCGAGCAGAGCTACCACCTTGCCGTCGAAATTGGCAGTGTCGGCTGCTTCCAAAGCTATCGTATCGCTTTGCTGCACAATAGGTTCAGTGAAATATGGCTCTTTCAGCTTGTCGCACGACAACATTCCTAAAATGATTGCCGTCATCGCAAATATTATTGTTGTTCTTTTCATATTTCTAAAGTCTAAGGTCTTTAAAACGATGTTGTTAATGTTAATGAAACTCCACTTGAGGCCGGCACTTCACGACAAACGCCTCCTACGCAAACCAAGCCTTGGCTCTGACGGCCACCGCTGAGCGCGATACGTGTCTGATCTTTGATAAACCCAATAGAACCGGTGAAATAATGGTCGCGGTTGTCGGCTATCGGGTTGCCGTAGTTGTATTTGTCAGCTATCGAGACAAACCACTTCGGAGCGATGGTATATTCCAACAGAAACGCCATCCAGTTGCCACGTTTGATGTAGTTATCCTCATAGCCTTCTTCAATCTCGTAATCCTTGCCGATGTTGTCCCACATATGCTGTAACTCCAAGCGTACGCTGTGTTTCCTGTTGATTTTATATATCAGCTCTCCGAATGCGAAATGTGCCTTCACGGGCTCAGCTTTCGGGTGTCCCTCGATAGTCTCCATATCGTAATAGAGGTTGATGTACATCAAGGTGAGATTCCATTTCTTGCTGAGTTTTTTCTCGATCTCGAAGTTGAAGTCACGGTAGAACATCCTATCGCCCACGGCGAAGAAAGGTGAGGTGTAGCCCAGTGTTCCCGGCTGGTTCAGCGTGTTTACACCGTCGACCATGATGGAGTCGCGCTTGATGTCGTTGACCTGGCTGAAGTTGAAAGCCAGTTTTGTACCGTATTTGCCGCCGAGAGCCGTGTTTTTGGGGATGGTGTAGTTCACTTGGAACTGTGCGCCCATCTCGCCGAGAGGCTGTGTGGCGTAGGAGAACATCGACGGCAGGCTGTGCGTGTGAGTGTAGTTGATAGGCGGGATGAATCCGATGTTCAGGTCTTTCATGTCTTCGGTCTGCCACTTCGACTGAAACTTCATGTTATCTACACGTTTCACCTGTAACACCATGCCGAGTCCTTTCTGTGAATAAGACAGCGATGCCAGCAATTCCTGACCTTCGCGGTAGATGAAGTTGTTTAACGGCAGCGGGTCGTTAATCTTACGTGCATATTCCGCTGAGAATCCGAATCGGCCGTATCCGAGGTTCATCCTTCCGGCATAGGCTGCCACGTTTTGCGGGATTTTATATGTGACCATGTTCGGGTCAACATAGTCTTCCACCTGCTCGTATTTGCTCACGAAGCTTCCGCCTATGGTAGCTCTGAACTTGGCGTCGTTGAGCGCGCTGATGCTCTGGTTGATGTCCCATTCGCCATCGACGCCACGCACCAGCCCGCGTTCCTCAGCATACGAAGCCCAGTAATAACGCTGTTTTCCGTAAAGCCCTTTGACGGTCACGCCGTTCCATGGACGATAGATGGCGCGGATGCCTCGCAATGAGTTGTCGTAACCCAGCGTCCATTCCTCGTAGGTCCTGAATATCAAGCCGTTGCCGAACTGATCGTAGATGTCGCCCACGGTGACGCCTATGGTGCCGTTGTCGTAGGTGGCGAAGTAGTTGGCAACGCCCATGCCTTTGAGACGGCTGTCGAAACCGCTCATGGCACTGGTGTTAGTGTAAGCCTCGAAACGCACTCCTGCTGTGAAATTGCCGAGTTGATATTGCAGCTTGCCAAAGCCGTTAGCTCCAAATTTGTTGCCTCCAACGTCTTCTTTGGTGATGCCTATGCCGTTATCAGGCCAATAGTAGTTTCCGTCAATCTGGAAACTACCGCTGACCTTCGATTTCTTCAGGAAATCCTGACCATATACAGCGGTGACACCAAGAATGAGGGCTATTAAAAATGTTAATTTTTTCATATTTTATTTTTTTATTGAATGAGATTTCTCCACTCCGCTTCGCTTCGGTCGAAATGACGGGGGTTATTTGGAAATCTTAAGGATTTCCTGATACAAATCCTCTTCGCCGCCATCCAGATATCCTGTGTGTTGCCAAACAATCTTACCGTCACCGTCAAAAAGGAAGGTGTGAGGTGGGTTGCTGACGTTCATAGCGCGTGCCAAGTCTTTGTTCACGTCGAGCAAAATCTCGAAAGGCCAGCCCTTGCCGTCAACGAAAGGTTTGATCTTGGCTGTTGAGCGGGCGTCGTCGATAGAAACCGAGAAAATCTTCACTCCGGTTTCCTCTACCCAGTCGTCGTAAACGTCACTGAGGGCGTTGTGCTCTTTCACGCACGGACCGCACCATGTTGCCCAGAATGTCATCACGAACGGTTTGCCGTCGTTGTTCAACTCGGCGATGTTAACCGACTCACCGTCAAGGTTTTTCAAAGAGATATTCGGCAAATCCGATTTGTTTTGGGCGTTTAAGCCGAAAAACATCAAGCCGAAAAGTAAGAAAGCAAATAATTTTTTCATGGTATAAATTTTAATGATTAAACAATATAAGTCTCTAATACTTTACAATGACCTAACGCCTTGATTTCCACTTTCTTAATGATGTTTGGAATCAAGATGCACTCACCAATATTGACAATTTCTTCGCCGCCTTCGTATTTCAAAGTGAAGCCGCCTTCAACGCAAGTTAATATCACAAATGAGTCGAGTTCGGAATAATCTTTTGCCAAGATAGCATCCAAATCGATGTAATTTGTAGTAAAGAATGGGCATTCCACCATC